>DATISI010000441.1:0-7910 GCA_035581745.1 Clostridiaceae bacterium | reverse complement strand
CCGACCACTTCCCTTGCGCCAAGAAGGCTCGCGCCGATCGCGAGGATTCCCGAACCCGTCCCGATGTCCAGCACGCGGGTATCCTGTCTGATGTAGCGCTCCAGCGCTTCAAGACACATCCTCGTGGTCTCGTGGGTTCCTGTTCCAAAAGCCATTCCTGGGTCCATGGAGATGACAATCTCCCCTTCCTCCGGGGTGTATTCCTCCCAAAGCGGCCTGATCAGGAAACGTTCCCCGACCTTCGTGGGCTTGTAGTACTTCTTCCAGTTGTTCGCCCAGTCCTCTTCCCTCACCGTCGACGACGTGACGATGTAGTTCTTGAGGAAGATCCCGTATTCCTCGAGCCCCTTGATCCTTCCTTCAATCTCCCTCACGATCTCGTCCTTGTCGATGTCCTCGTGGAAGTAAGCCTTGAGGACAGCCTTGTCTTTTCCATATTCAAAGATATTGATATCCGCGAAATCCCAGGTCAGTGGACCCTGCTCCCGCTCCAGGATATCCTTCGGGTCCTCGATGGACAGCCCCTTGATATCCATGGCGTAGAGGACACCCTCCAACACCTCGATGTCCTTCTCGTCTATGACAATCTTTATCTCGCTCCAAATTCCATTCATCATTCTCAATCTCCAATCATCTTTCAGTGTCTAGATTATATCAAATAAGGGGCGGTTATACCATAGAGCGGTTTCTGGAGCCTTATCCCTGACTCCTGCAAAGCCAAAGGTTCCATTCTGCAGCGATGAACCATCCTGTCCCGCAGCATGTCTCTCCCCACTTCATGGAAATTCATGAAACCCATGGAATTCAGGGTGGAAATGAAATATAATGAGAACATCGTGAAAAGACATACCAGGCGGAATGCGCACCACGCAGCCGCAGAAAGGAAAGGACATGAGCAAACTACTGAACAGACTGAATGAGACACTGGAATATAAAGCCAACAAGAACGCCCTTATCGGACGACATGGGGAATACTGGTTCTCCATTACACATGAAGATGAGGGGAAGCCCATCACTATCCGCTCCGCTGTGACAAACACAAAGGAGACCGCTGCAGGACTTCAGGAATTCCTTGAGTCCCGGACAGACTCCATGAAGATCAGGTCTGTCCATATCGAGAAGCAGGAGGTGCTGGTGGAGCTGTTCAACAAGTACGGCCCCACAAAATCGAGCTCACTCATCACCGCCTTCATCGAGGAGCTCTCTTCAGAATTCTCCCGACTCGACCTGTCGAGCGCATGCGGATTCTGCGGTGTTCCCGGACAGTTCCAGAGCGTCCGTTCAGAGAAGGTCGTCGCTGAAGCCTGTGACACCTGCATTGCAAAAGAGACAGAGAAGCTAGAGTCCCAGGCGAAGTCGCGCTCTGGCGGCAGCTACCTCACCGGATTCATCGGGGCGCGCCTCGCAGGACTCCTCGGCGTCATCCTGTGGGTCGCCATGGTCTTCTTCAGCATGAACAATCCTGTGTTCTATCCGGGACTCGCCGCCTTCTTCATGGCGCTCCTCGCAAGGATGGGCTACAGGTGGTTCAAAGGAAAGACAGGAAAACCCATGTATGTCCTCGTCGGCATAGCGACAGCCCTTCCGATCTTCCTTGCTGTCCTCGTGGAGATCGCCATCACAGCCGCACCACCGAGGATCCTGCCGCTAAGCCTTGCCATCCAGGCCTTCTACAACAGCGAGGTGTTCAACACCAACACCGCCTGGACGATGCTGATCGTCGGACTCGCCATCGCGGCCATCGGCAGTTACGGCGCCTTCACCACCATGTTCAGGGAAGTCCAGGACCATACCGAAGGTGTCGAGATCATCAACTAAGGCTTCCAGGCCTTCCCCGGCCAGCGGCCTGGTGGGGGCATACAAGGCAGGAACCCCTCTGACATCGGAATATCCATAAAAAAAGCCCTGTATGAAACTTTTCGAGTTTCATACAGGGCTTTCTTATCTAAAAGATCCCGAATTTCTTCTTGTCTTTCTTGTCCTTCTTCTCACTCCGGTCCACGACCTCTCCGGAAGCCTCCTTGAACATGTAGAGGGCTTCCCTCTGCCTGTCGTTCAGTTTCTTCGGAATGTCGACGATGACGTTGACATACTGGTCTCCCCTCGCATTGTTCCTGGAATTCACGAAAGGCACACCCTTGCCTTTGAGTCTGAACAGGGTGCCTGACTGCGTGCCTTCAGGAATCTCATAGGAGACATCGCCATCCACAGTAGGGACGGTGATCTCTTTTCCAAGCGCAGCATCACTGAACCCGATATGGGTATCCACATAGATGTCGTTGCCCTTGCGGACAAAGGTCTTGTGTGGTTTCACCCTGCGCACGATATGCAGGTCGCCTGCCGGGCCGCCTTTGGCGCCCTGGTCTCCCTGTCCCCTCAGCGGAATGACATTGTTCGTGTCGACTCCCGCAGGAACGCTGACCAGGATCTTCCTTCGCTGCCTGACCTGACCCTTACCTTTACAGTTGTCGCACGGATCCGAGATGACTTCTCCAGTTCCCTGGCAGGTACCGCAGACGGTCTCCTGCACCATGTTCCCGAAGAGGGTCTGTCTCTGCACCCTTACCGTTCCTGATCCATGGCATGTCGGACATGTCGCGGGGTGTGAGCCTTTCTTCGCTCCTGAGCCTTCACAGACATCACAGTTCTCCGTGCGCATCACGCTGACTTCCTTCTCGACTCCGAATACCGCTTCCTCGAAGGTGAGGTCCATGGCATATTCCAGGTCCGCCCCTCTTCTTGGACCGGTCCTTCGTCTCTGACCACCGCCTCCAAAGCCTCCGCCTCCGCCAAAGAAGGTCTCGAAGATGTCTCCAAAACCGCCAAAGTCAGAAGGGTCGAATCCGCCGCCCTGACCCTGTCCATTGAAGTCCGTTGTCCCGAACTGGTCATACTGGGCTTTCTTCTGAGGGTCTGAAAGCACCTGGTAGGCTTCGTTGATCTCCTTGAATTTCTCTTCTGATTCCTTGTCACCCTGGTTCTTGTCAGGATGATATTTTATCGCAAGCTTTCGGAAAGCCTTCTTGATTTCATCTTCACTGGCACCCTTTTGAAGCCCGAGGACTTCATAGTAGTCTCTTTTTGCCATTATCACACCACCTAATAAATATCTCTCCTAGTATATACATCCTGACCGAGATTGTCAAAATGTCGCTGACTTCAATTAGGGAAAAGCGGTGAGGCCTTTCCCTAAACTGAACCCTTATCGTATGATATAACTTTTACTTGTCATCTTCAACTTTAAAATCAGCATCTACGACATTGTCTCTTGGTGGTTCTGTCCCTTCAGGTCCCTGTGACTCTGGTCCAGCCTGCTCTGCAGTCTGGGAGTAGATCTTCGAGGAGACCTTGTAGAATTCATTGGTCAGCTCATCTGTCGCCTTCTTGATCGCATCATTGTCTCCGGAATCCTTGACCTTCCTCACGTCCTCCAGTTTCTCCTGGATGAGTGTCCTGTCCGCGTCTTCGATCTTCTCTTTCAGTTCTTCCAGCGAAGTCTCTGTCTGGTAGATCACCTGTTCAGCGTTGTTCCTGACTTCGATGGTCTCCTTCTTCTTCTTGTCTTCCTCGGCGAATCTCTCCGCTTCCTTGACCGCTGCCTCGACTTCAGCATCTGTGAGGTTTGTCGATGCGGTGATGGTGATGTTCGCTTCCTTGTTGGTTGCCTTGTCCACTGCGGTTACCTTGACGATGCCGTTGGCGTCGATGTCGAAGGTGACCTCGATCTGAGGTGTTCCCCTTCTTGCAGGAGCGATTCCTGAAAGGGTGAATCTTCCGAGTGTCTTGTTGTCGGCAGCCATCTGCCTCTCTCCCTGGACGACGTGGACTTCTACGGAAGTCTGTCCGTCTGCAGCGGTTGTGAAGACCTGGCTCTTCCTTGTCGGGATCGTGGTGTTCCTCTCGATGATCGCAGTCGCGACACCGCCATAGGTCTCAAGACCAAGGGTGAGCGGGGTGACGTCGAGAAGGAGGATATCCTTGACTTCGCCTGTGAGGACGCCGGCCTGGATTGCTGCGCCGAGGGCGACGACTTCATCTGGATTGACGCCCTTGAACGGGTCCTTGCCTGTGAACTCCTTGACCGCATCGACGACTGCAGGTGTCCTTGTGGAACCACCGACCAGGATGACCTTGTCGATATCCTTCATCGTGAGGCCTGCGTCTGAAAGCGCTTTTCTCATCGGTTCGATGGTCGCTTTGACGAGGTCCTGGGTCAGTTCATTGAACTTTGACCTGTTTAAAGTCATTTCGATATGCTTTGGTCCTGTCGCGTCAGCCGTGATGAAAGGAAGGTTTATGGTTGTCTGCATGGAGGAGGAAAGCTCGATCTTCGCTTTCTCTGCCGCTTCCTTCAGTCTCTGGAGCGCCATTTTATCCTTCTTCAGGTCGATTCCGTTGTTCTTCTTGAAATCCTCAGCGATATAGTTGATGATCCTCTCGTCGAAGTCATCTCCGCCAAGTCTCGTGTTACCGTGTGTGGATTTGACTTCGAACACGCCGTCACCAAGCTCGAGGATGGAGACGTCGAAGGTTCCACCACCCAGGTCATAGACCAGGATCTTGTGCGCATCTTCCACTTTGTCCATTCCATACGCCAGGGATGCTGCTGTTGGCTCGTTGATGATTCTCATGACGTCAAGGCCTGCAATCCTGCCGGCATCCTTTGTCGCCTGTCTCTGTGAGTCATTGAAGTATGCTGGAACGGTGATGACCGCCTGGGTGACTTTCTCTCCGAGGTATGCTTCCGCATCCGCCTTCAGCTTTCCAAGGATGATCGCCGAGATTTCCTGCGGGCTGTGGTCCTTGCCATCTATGGTCACCTTGTGGTCTGTGCCCATCTCTCTCTTGATGGATGCGATAGTACGGTCAGGGTTCGTGATTGCCTGTCTTCTTGCGACCTGTCCGACGAGTCTCTCGCCATTCGCCTGGAAAGATACGACGGACGGGGTTGTCCTTGATCCTTCAGCGTTAGGGATGACGACAGGGTTTCCACCCTCCATTACCGCTACACATGAGTTGGTTGTTCCAAGGTCGATTCCGATTACTTTTGCCATTTTTAATATTCCTCCTACTGATTCTTAATTCACTATCTGATTCTTGATTCGCTATCTGACTTCTTAATTCGCTACTTTGACGATGCTGTGTCTGATGATCTTCTCATCCCGCTGATAGCCCTTCATGAACACCTCGACGATCTCATTCTTCCCAAAGGCCTCGTCCTGGACGTGCATGACGGCCTCATGCTTGTTGGGGTCGAATCCTGATGTCGTATCCACTTCGGTCACACCGAGCTTTTCCAGGGCACCTTTCAAAAGGTTCAGGGTAAGCGCGACGCCTTTGTTCATGTCCGCCGTGTTGTTCTGTTCGAACTCCACTGCCCTTTCGAGACTGTCCAGTACAGGAAGGATCGATTTGACCACATCACTGATGCTGTCGGCATAGATGCCATCTTTCTCTTTCTGTGACCTTTTCCTGAAATTCTCATATTCCGCGGTCTGCCTCTGCAGCCTGTCCCGAAGGGTGTCCACTTCGTTGGTCAGCTTCTTGCTGGTGTCATGGAGCTTCTTGTTCTCCTCCAGCACTTTCTTCTTTGCGCCAAGGATGCTCTTGATATCGATGACCCCTGATCCCTTCTTCCCTTCCATGACCTCCGGTCCCGACACATCGTCAGGTCCTTCAGGAACCACGGATCCTGTCTCTTCCATGACTTCGATGTCTTCCAGATCCATCTCCACGTCAGTACCTGGGTCACTGATTTCTGGTTCGGATCCTTCTTGTGATTTATCCTTTATGATTTCCTTATCCTGTCCGACATGACTGTCCACAGGCTTACGGTCCTTCTTCTCCTTATCCATCGTCGTTCAAGTCCTCCTCGCTAAGTTTTTTGTTGAGTTCATTTGTCACGTTGTTTATGATTGAGACCACTTTGGAATAATCCAAACGGGTCGGACCGACAAGATTCAGCGTTCCGATGTTCTTCCCATTGATCCTGTAATGCGCCGTAATGACGCTCACATCCTTCGCCTCCGGAAAATCGAGTTCATCACCGATCTTGATGACCAGCCCCTCGGCATTGTCATCCTCCTCGGTATCCTTGAAGATCGAATCGGGATTCTCCAGCAGGCTCAGGAACTCCCTCACCTTGTAGATATCCGAGAATTCCGGATAGTTCAGCATGTTCGAGGTACCTTCCACGATATACTCGCTCTTGGTATCCTCGTTGAGGCTGTCGTAGACCGCGCTGATGACCTCGGCAAAGAGGTCGTCATGGCCCATCAGGTCATTCTTCACACTGTTGACCACAGGAAGGTTGATCTCTTCCATGGCCATATCGCGAAGCTTCAGGGTAAGAAGGTTTGAAAGCGCCATGAGCTCTTCGCCACTCAGCGTCTTCTTCACCCTGATGATCTTGTTCCTTATGGTTCCCGTATCCAGCATGATGACCGCGAGGACGGTGTTATGGTCCGCAGGGACAAGCTGGATCGTCTTGATATGCGCCTTGCTCAGGCTTGGCTTCTTCAGGACAACCGCAAGGTTCGTCAGCTCAGAGAGCATGAGGGAAGCCTGCTTCATGATCTTCTCTATCTCGAAGGCGGCCATGGTGATGATCCGGTCCTCGATGAATTTCACTTCGGCCAACGAAAGGGAATCCAGCGTCATCAGCTTGTCCACATACATCCTGTAGCCTTTAGAGGACGGGATCCGTCCTGCGGAAGAATGAGGCTGCTCAAGAAGACCCATGTCCTCAAGGTCCGCCATCTCGTTCCGGATGGTCGCACTGCTGATGCCGAGCTCATATTTCTTGGCCAGGGTCCGTGACCCCACAGGTTCCCCTGTGGTCACATAATCCATGACGATGGCCTTCAGGATTTCAAGTTTTCTTCTATCGATTTCTTTTGCCATTTCATCATCACCTTCGAATTGTTAGCACTCGTTGTCCTTGAGTGCTAATCCTACGATAATAAGATAACATCCACGGAATAATTTGTAAAGACCAAAAACTCATTTTCCCCACGTTTTAAAGGAATGGACATAATTGAGCCCTGAAGCCAGTCCCAGCTGTAAACGTGACGCGGACAGCTGCACCGCACTGAAGGATGGGCTCAAGGCACAGGTCTTCATCCTTATGCACCAACAGAACAGGAAAACCGGATTCCTGACATGATTCGAGGTGCTTTCTCAAGAAAACCAGTATCCATCCCCCTGAACAGACACGGACAAGTCCAAAAAAAATCAGGTCACGGTGATGAATATCCGTGTCCTGATGGACCTTCTGAGGAGGATTTGTCGGGAACATCAGGCAAGAGAATTCCTATTCTCGAACCTGTCCCTTTGTGTACTGAAGAAAGAAACCCAAGACATCAAATTTCCCAATGTGCGTTGCTGCACCATGTGGTTTCAGGAGACAGCATGGACGAGGAGATAGATGAGCTGCGGAAATATCTAAACATCTCCCACAAGCCGTAGCACCTGGATGATGGCGACATCGGCGCCTGAGATTCCAAGGTCCGATGCGATGAGCGCCATATCAGATGCCCCAGCTGGAGAGGACGAGAGCATCGCCTGCTGCAGCGACATCCTGAAGCGCGAATGAATGAGATATCCGATGATGAAACAGGCAAGGATGTTTCCAGTGACAAGGATGATTGCGGGGATCAGGAGAAATCGCAGTTCCAGCACATCGCTCATTCCGAACTGGCTGCCGATATAGGCACCTGAGAAAAGCTGGGCAGCCCGCTTGAACCATATGGGCATGGTGACGGCGAGCGGGATCATCTTCAACCCCACGACGCTGACCATGGACAGCAGCAGCGCACCCGCAGGAATCCCCAGGGCACTGCCGGCCAGGCCGGAAAACATGGCTACGGACAAGGCGAGAAGGAGGTTCTTCGTGATTGCGGGAGGCTTCT
>DATISI010000440.1:0-3362 GCA_035581745.1 Clostridiaceae bacterium | reverse complement strand
TCATCGGTGAAGGATGCTCCATGGTGTACTCTGAGATGGTCAGCGCTAAAGCGCTGCATTATGGCAGCGGTAACACCGAAGACCTCCTGAGGATCTCGGAAAAGGAGAAACCGATTGCAGTACAGCTCTTCGGAAGCGAGAAGGACATCATGGCCCGGATCGCGGGCATGCTCGGGGAGAACGAGGACATCGTGATGATCGACATCAACATGGGCTGCCCGGCTCCGAAGATCGTGAAGAACGGAGAAGGTGCTTCCCTGATGCTGGAGCCCGAGAAGGCTGCAGACATCGTACGTGCCGTCAGGAAGGCCACAGAGAAGCCTGTGACCGTAAAGACAAGGCGAGGCTACAGGATGGGCGAAGAGACCGCCCTGGACTTCGCAAAGCGCATGGAGGATGCCGGTGCGGATATGATCACGGTGCATGGAAG
Source organism: Clostridiaceae bacterium (assembly GCA_035581745.1). Taxonomy (GTDB): domain Bacteria; phylum Bacillota; class Clostridia; order Clostridiales; family Clostridiaceae; genus Youngiibacter. Next base: position 2,932 of record DATISI010000440.1, on the reverse strand, counting down.
GTACCGCGACCAGTTCTACGCCGGGACATCGGACAGGGAGATCATAAGAAAGGTGAAGGAAGCCCTCACCATTCCCGTCATCGGGAACGGCGACATCTTCACCGGTAAGGATGCCCTGGACATGTTCAAAGAGACGGGATGCGACGGAATCATGGTGGCGAGGGGTGCCCTTGTGAATCCCTGGATCTTCAAGGAGATCCATGCGGCCATGGAAGGAAAGTCCTATGAGAAGCCGAAGGCGCACGAGGTCATCGACATGCTCATCAGGCACTATCAGAACTCCATCCTCCATGACGGGGAACGCAAGGCCGTCAGGGAGATGAGGAAACATATCGGATGGTACATCAAGGGAATGACAAACAACACCGACATCAAGGTAAGGACGAACACTGAAGAGGACCCGGAAGTGGTCCTGGAGATCCTGAGAAGGTATCGCGACTTCCTGCTTGCGCAGTAGGGCAGGGTTAGTCAGAAGTGATATGATTTGTTTGACACCTAACGGATACTGAACTATAATTGTAAATTAAAGTATCATTGCGAATAAATATTAAAGTATAAGGATGGGGAGTTTGCCATGAGTGAAGCTAAAAAGTATATCATGACTTATGATGGGGTAAGAAAGCTTGAAAACGAGCTGGATTTTCTTAAGACAGTAAGAAGGAAAGAAATCACGGAGAAGATCAAAGTCGCGCTGGGTTACGGGGACCTCAGCGAGAACTCCGAGTATGACGAGGCGAAGAACGAACAGGCCTTCGTAGAAGGCAGGATCGGACAGCTGGAGAACATGCTGAAGAACGCCAGCGTCATCGACGAGAACGAAGTGTCCATGGACGTCGTCAGCGTCGGCTGTGTCGTCAAGGTCTTCGACTTCGATTTTGAAGAGGAAGTGGAATATTCCATCGTAGGCTCTGCCGAGGCGGATCCACTCAACTTCAAGATCTCCAATGAATCTCCGGTAGGAGCAGCGCTTCTCGGCCATAAGGTCGGAGAAGAGATCCTTGTTGAAGTGCCAAACGGCACCAGCAAGTTCAAGATTATTGAAATAGGAAGAGAGTAGGTGCGGTCAATTGTCAAATGAGGAAATGAGCCTCAAGGAACTGCAGGCAAAGCTATCCGAGCAGGAAGCCTTAAGGAGAGACAAGTTAGTAGAGTTACAGCAGCAGGGAAAGGACCCTTTCGACGTCTATAAGGTAGAAAGGACACATACTTCCCAGCAGATCAAGGATAATTTCGAAGCCCTCGCGGGAGTCGACATTGTCACAGCCGGCAGGCTCATGAGAAAAAGAGTACAGGGAAAAGCAGGTTTCTGCGACATCCATGACAGGGATGGCAAGCTTCAGATGTATATCAAGCTTGACAACGTCGGCGAGGAGAAGCTCAAGTTCTTCAAGACGCTTGACCTCGGAGACTGGATCAGTGTCAAGGGACATGCCTTCCTTACCCATACAGGAGAAATCACGCTAGAGGTCAGGGACTTCGAACTGATCTCCAAGGCGCTTAAGCCGCTTCCAGACAAGTGGCACGGCCTGAGTGACCCGGACACCAGATACAGGCAGAGGGAAGTGGATATCATCGTCAACCCAGGGGTCAAGGAGACTTTCCTGAAGCGTTCGAAGATCATCCGCGAGATCAGGACATTCCTGGACGACAGGGGATACCTTGAAGTCGAGACACCGATCCTCGCATCCATCGCGGGCGGCGCAGCGGCAAGACCGTTCACCACCCACCACAACTCCCTGGACATCGACATGTACCTGAGGATCGCGACAGAACTCTATCTGAAGCGTCTCATCGTCGCAGGCTTCGAGAAAGTCTATGACATGGGCAAGAACTTCAGGAATGAGGGGATCGACTACAAGCACAATCCGGAATTCACCATGATCGAGCTGTACGAGGCTTACGCCGACTACAACGACATGATGGACCTGACCGAGGAACTGGTTTCCACGGTGGCGATGAAGGTGCTTGGAACCACGAAGATCAACTATCAGGGAACCGATATCGACCTTACGCCTCCATGGACAAGGAAGACCATGATGGAGCTCGTCAAGGAGCATTCCGGTGTGGACTTCGAAGCGGTGAAGACCGTCGAAGAGGCCCATGAGATCGCAAAGGCGCACCACCTCAATGAGGACTTCAAGAAAGAGATCAAGGACACGACCAAGGGCGACGTCCTGAACGCCATGTTCGAGAAGTATGCCGAGGAGCACCTCGTGCAGCCGACCTTCGTCTGTGACTACCCGGTAGAAATCTCCCCACTGACCAAGAAGAAGAGAGGAAACGACGAATTCACCGAAAGGTTCGAAGGATTCATCTTCGGAAGAGAGATCTGCAACGCTTACTCCGAGCTCAATGACCCTATCGTCCAGAGGGACAGGTTCAACCAGCAGGCGAACGAAAGAACGCTTGGGGATGATGAGGCCTACATGGTGGATGAGGAGTTCATGAGTGCCCTGGAGACAGGCATGCCGCCTACAGGCGGTCTTGGAATCGGAATCGACAGGATCGTGATGTTCCTGACCGATGCGCATTCCATCAGGGATGTCATCCTGTTCCCGACCATGAAGCCACAGGAAAGATAGGAATCGTAATCCATAGATTTAGGAAGGGTGGACGTCCGTGCATGCCTAGATTTCCATCCTTTTTTACGTGTCGCGTATTCTTCCTTTGGCATAGCAATTGCCACTGGAATCTTTCAGGGGGTGGAATTTAATTTTTCAAGTAATTTGTAGGAATCGGGTGGGAGGTCAGGAAAAAAATAGGGTTGACAAAATCCGTCAGGACCGCTATATTGGTATCTATACCAAAACCAGATTAGAATAATCGGATTACGATGACGGGAAGAGTAAGTCATTCTGATGTATAAAGAGAAGGTGCCCCTTGGCTGAAAAGGCGCCCATGCAAAGAAAGACCGAAGTGCATCCCTGAGTAC
>DATISI010000439.1:0-3368 GCA_035581745.1 Clostridiaceae bacterium | reverse complement strand
AAGTGCACATGAACCGGGTATACAACGAAGGCATCCTTCCTGTACTGACACCAATGGTCATCGATTCCTCCAGGCCATTCCCGCTGATCATGAACAACTCCCTCAATGTAGCACTGGTCCTGAAAGAGAAGGGCGAGGAGGGGCGTACCTATGTAGGGACCATCCAGGTTCCGTCGGTTCTCGACCGTTATTATTATGTCCCTTCGGAAAATCCAGGACCCAAGAGCTACATGCTTCTCGAGGACATCATCAGGATGAACCTCCAGGAACTCTTCAACGCCCATGAGATCCTGACGTATTCCAGTTACCGCATCACAAGGAATGCCGACCTCGAATATGATGAGGATGACGCGGAAGACCTTCTGGTCGTCATCAAGGAGACGCTGAAACAGCGCAAATGGGGAAGGGTGATCAAGCTGGAAGTGGAGGACAGCATATCAGAAATGCTTCTGGGGTACCTTAAAGAGGAATTCGAGGTGGAGGATGACAACATCTTCATGATCCAGGGACCCCTGGACCTCACTTTCCTGTTCCAGATGAGCAAACTGAACGGATATGACAATCTGAGATATGAGGAAGTCAAACCGCTTCCGGTTCCGGAACTGACCTTCTATGACGACCTGTTCCAGAGCATCACGAAGCATGACATCCTGCTCCATCATCCCTACGATTCTTTCGACTCCATCACACGTCTGGTCAAAAAGGCTGCGGTAGACCCTGATGTCCTGGCGATCAAGCAGACCCTGTATCGTGTCAGCGGCCGCTCTCCTATCGTGGAAGCCCTGGCTGAAGCCGCAGAGAATGGGAAACAGGTCACTGTCCTTGTCGAACTCAAGGCCAGGTTCGATGAACAGAACAATATCGTTTGGGCAAGACGTCTGGAGAAGGCTGGCTGCCACGTCATCTACGGGATGGTCGGTCTTAAGACCCACTGCAAAGCGCTCCTCATCGTCAGGAGAGAGAACAATGCCATAAAACGGTATGTGCATGTGGGCACTGGTAACTACAATGATGTGACTGCACGTCTCTATTCCGATGTGGGACTGTTCAGCGCACGGGAAGACCTCGCAAAGGACATCTCAGACCTCTTCAATATGCTCTCCGGCCAGTACCAGTCGCACCAGATGCAGGTGGCGACCCTGGCACCAGACCATATGAGAGGGAAGCTGATCGAACATATCGAGATCGAGCGTCGGAACGCGAGGCAGGGGAAGAAAGCACTCATCATCGCGAAGATGAATTCCCTGGTAGACAAGGAGATCATCGAGAACCTGTACCTGGCCTCACAGGACGGGGTGGAAATCCAGCTGATCATCCGAGGAATCTGCTGCCTGAGACCCGGTGTGAAGGGCATCAGTGAGAACATCAGGGTCATCTCCATTGTAGGGAGGTTCCTGGAACACTCGAGGATCTTCTATTTCTATAACAACGGGGAGGAGGATATCCTCATCTCCAGTGCGGACTGGATGGAAAGGAACCTGAACAAGCGGATTGAGCTTCTCATTCCTGTCACGGATCCCAACTGTAAGGACAGGCTGAAAAACATCATCGAGAGCAATCTCAAGGACAATGTGAAGGCAAGGATCCTCCAGAAGGATGGTACCTACAAGCGGGTGGAAATCAAGGGAGATCCTTACAACTGCCAGGAGGAGTTCATCAAGAAGACAAGGAAGAGATTTGAAAAATATAAGAAACGCATGCTGAAGAACAGCATGATTTAGGAGAGTGGAAGATGAAGATTTATTTGAATCCTGATTACAAAGACCACAAGAAACTGGAAAAGTCGATTCTTGAGGAATTCCCTGAAATCAGTGTGAAGTCCGCGAAATACAATGGCGGGAAAAAGAAAGCGACCTTCGTATACAAGGAGACCTGCTATAAGTTCGAGAATCGGGACGACCTTCTCCTGACACTTAAGGAACTGCTGGAATATACAGAACGCAAGGAGAAGCCGGAAGCATCGTCCGATGGCTCCGAGGAAAACCTTGCCCTGAAGGGAAAGTCTGACAAGAAGGACAAGGACTCGAAGAAGGACGACAAGAAGGACGACAAGAAGAAGGACAAGGACTCGAAAAAGGATGACAAGAAAAAAGACAAGGATTCGAAGAAGGATGACAAGAAGAAGGACAAGGATTCGAAGAAGGGCGAAAAGAAGAAAGACAGTCCGGATAAGACCGTCCTTGAGTCTGTGACACCATCTGGAAAAGATGCCCTTGTCGTTGCCCAGGAAGATTCTGAAGAGCACGTCCCGACCCTGAAGGAAATCCTGAAATCAAAGGACTATGAACAGATTGACGAGGCCTTCTATGGCGAAACGGCATTCGAGGAACGTGAGGACCAGGAAGGGGACGATGGGGATCAGACTGGCAGCTATGAAGCCTCGCTTCCCAAATCTGTGGAGAAGGATGATGACGAGGTCATGTCTGACACCTTTGGAGAGGAAGAAAGCCTGAAGACCCTGACATACGAAGTCGAAGACATCGTGGACATCAAGGAATCCGACATCATGGAAGAGATGGGCTTCACGGAAGGGGACAAATATGTTAATGGAGACAGCGGTCATGTGAGCTATGAGGAATCCATCCCTGTTTCTGAGGGAAAGGATGATGTGGAGGTCCTTGAGGAAGCCTATGATGATGTGGAGAAATCCAAGACCAGCCCTGCCGCTACTGTCGCGAGTGAACAGGAAAGGATGGACGGCAAGGTCCAGCCCGATGACCTCATGAAGGAACTGGGTTACGTCGAGACAGAAGAGCCAAAAGGGCAGGAAGAGCCAGAAGAAAAAGCGGGGAAACCTGAAGCGCCTGGAGCACATCGGAAAGCTGACACTGTAGAGGACCGTAGCGGAAGCCATATCCAGCGGACCCAGGGTTCCAATGAGATTGTCCTGGAAGTTCCGGTGGAGAAATACAACCTGAACGACCTCAACATCAAGATCAAGTTCGGTCACTTCAATGAACCGAGCTCCACGTATGAGTCTAAAAAGTAATCATTCGTAAGACTACGGATGACAGTTGCCACTGTGGAGGTCCTGAACGGGGCCTCCTTTAATTTCGCCGTTTTGACGTTTGGAAACCTGGTGTAACAGACTCCTCGAGAATGGCATCGTCATCCCTTTGAGTTTTCCCGGATCCAGGAGAATGGGAAGTGTAAAATTGTCTCTCGGGCCTTGTACAATCAAAGGGGGCCTATGCTATAATTAATAGAACTTAAGTTCTAAAGTAGGTGTAATGATGAAAGGTGTAAAAATACTCCAGGCGGGTGACTTCCATCTGGATAGTCCGCTTGTGACCCATAGCAGCGGGTTCAGGGAAAAAAGACGTGAAGAACTGCTTCACGCCGTGAGCAGGCTCATCGACCATGGCAAT
>DATISI010000438.1:0-9576 GCA_035581745.1 Clostridiaceae bacterium | reverse complement strand
TACGCTCTGATGGAAGTGACGACTCCTGATCCTACTGTCCTGCCACCTTCTCTGATTGCGAACCTAAGACCCTCGTCCATTGCGATCGGGGTGATCAGGTCGACATTCATGTCGATGTGGTCTCCAGGCATGACCATTTCCATTCCATCTGGAAGCTTGATGGCGCCTGTAACGTCAGTGGTTCTGAAGTAGAACTGTGGTCTGTATCCATCGAAGAATGGTGTATTTCTTCCGCCTTCTTCCTTCTTCAGGACGTATACCTGTCCAACGAACTTGGTATGCGGCTTGACGGAGTTCGGCTTTGCAAGGACCTGACCTCTTTCGATGTCGGCTCTCTGTACGCCTCTAAGGAGGGCTCCGATGTTGTCTCCTGCCTGTGCGGAATCAAGAAGCTTTCTGAACATCTCGACGCCTGTGCAGACGGTCTTCTTCTTCTCTTCGGATAGTCCGACGATTTCAACTTCGTCTCCTACCTTCAGGATTCCTGATTCTACTCTTCCTGTCGCAACGGTTCCTCTACCTGTGATGGTGAAGACGTCCTCGACTGGCATCAGGAATGGCTTCTCTACGTTTCTGATCGGTGTTGGGATGTAAGCGTCAACAGCGTCCATAAGGTCGTTGATGCACTTTGCAGCCTCTGGGTCAGCTGGGTTCTCCAGCGCCTTCAGCGCGGATCCTGTCACTATCGGAATGTCGTCGCCTGGGAAGTCGTACTCGGAAAGCAGTTCCCTGACTTCCATCTCGACAAGCTCAAGAAGTTCTGGGTCATCCACCATGTCCGCCTTGTTCAGGAAGACGACGATGTAGTTGACACCTACTCTTGATGCAAGCAGGATGTGCTCTCTTGTCTGTGGCATTGGACCGTCTGCTGCGGATACGACAAGGATTGCTCCGTCCATCTGTGCAGCTCCGGTGATCATGTTCTTGACATAGTCGGCATGTCCTGGGCAGTCAACGTGGGCATAATGCCTGTTGTCTGTCTCGTACTCGACGTGCGCGGTGTTGATCGTGATTACACGATCCTTTTCCTCAGGCGCCTTGTCGATCTGGTCGTACTTTGTTGCGCTAGCGTATCCCTTGAGGGCAAGAACGGAAGTTATTGCCGCTGTAAGTGTCGTCTTGCCGTGGTCGACGTGTCCGATGGTTCCGACATTTACGTGGGGTTTGTTTCTCTCGAATTTTGCTTTTGCCATTTTAATTAATCCTCCTTAATGTTTAACGATATAGGATATTGATTACTGTGCGTTTCTCTTTCCAGCGATGACTTCCTGGATGTTCTTTGGAACGTAATCATAATGATCGAATTCCATCGCGTATACGCCTCTTCCCTGGGTCTTGGACCTTAGGGTCGTGGAATATCCGAACATTTCGGAAAGTGGAACGTGAGCTCTTACGACCTTCGCGCCCGCTCTGTCATCCATACCTTCAATTCTGCCTCGTCTGGAGTTAAGGTCGCCGATGACGTCTCCCATGTACTCCTCTGGAACAGTGACTTCAACCTTCATGATTGGCTCAAGGATAGCTGGGTCCGCTTTCGCCATCGCGTTCTTGAACGCCATGGATCCGGCAATCTTGAATGCCATTTCTGAGGAGTCGACGTCATGGTAGGAACCTTCGATAAGTCTGATCTTGAAGTTAAGAACAGGATAGCCTGCGATAACTCCTGAATGAGACGCCTCTTTGATACCCTGGTCGATAGCCGGGATGAATTCTCTAGGAATCGTTCCTCCGACAACCGCATTGATGAACTCGTAATCACCCTGATGAGGAATCATCTCGATGACCGCATGTCCATACTGTCCACGTCCACCAGACTGTCTTACGAACTTACCTTCAGCAGTGACCTGCTTTCTGATCGTCTCCTTGTAAGCAACCTGAGGTGCGCCGACGTTGCATTCAACCTTGAATTCTCTCTGAAGTCTGTCTACGATGATTTCAAGATGAAGCTCTCCCATTCCGGCAATGATGACCTGTCCGGTCTCATGGTCAGTCCAGGTCTTGAATGTAGGATCTTCTTCTGCAAGCTTTGCAAGCGCAAATCCCATCTTCTCCTGTCCTGCCTTGGTGTTCGGCTCGATGGCGACATTGATGACCGGTTCTGGGAATACCATGGTCTCAAGGATGATGATATCTGTGTCCACGCAAAGCGTGTCTCCGGTTGTCGTGTCCTTAAGACCAACAATCGCGCCGATATCTCCAGCTCTTAATTCCGTGATTTCCTGTCTGTGGTTGGCGTGCATCTTCACGAGTCTTCCGATTCTTTCCTTCTTTCCGCCCTTGGTTGAGTTAACAACGTAGGAACCTGAAGTCATGACACCGGAGTAGATCCTTGCGAATGCAAGCTTTCCAACGAATGGGTCTGTGGCAATCTTGAACGCTAGTGCGGACATTGGAGCTTCGTCATTGGTTTCCCTTGACTCTTCTTCGCCGAACTCGTTCGTTCCTGTCACAGGAGGAATGTCTACTGGTGATGGCAGGTAGTCGATGACCGCGTCGATCATCTCCTGTACACCCTTGTTCTTGTAGGATGATCCGCAGATCACTGGGACGATCTCATTGTTGATCACGCCTTTTCGGATTGCGGCCTTGATTTCTTCAGTGGTGAACTCTTCACCATCCAGGTACTTCATGGTCAGGTCCTCGTCAAGGTCTGCGACAGCTTCGATAAGCTGTGCCCTGTAAGTGTTGGCCTGTTCGACCATGCTTTCAGGGATCGGTCCCTTTTCGATTTCTTTTCCAAGGTCATCCAGATGGACTACGCCTTCCATGGTGACAAGGTCGATGATTCCTGCGAAATCGCCTTCCTGTCCGATTGGAAGCTGTATAGCGACCGCATTGGCCTTGAGTCTGTCCTTCATGGTCTTGATACAGTTGTAGAAATCTGCTCCTGTAGCATCCATTTTGTTGACATAGACTACTCTTGGAACGCCATACTTGTCCGCCTGTCTCCAGACGGTCTCAGTCTGTGGTTCAACACCTGACTTCGCGTCCAGAACTGTAACAGCTCCGTCCAGAACTCTAAGTGATCTTTCTACTTCGACTGTGAAGTCAACGTGTCCCGGGGTATCTATGATATTGATGATATGTCCATGCCATTCAGCCTGCGTTGCCGCTGAAGTGATGGTAATACCTCTTTCTTTTTCCTGAGCCATCCAGTCCATCTGTGATTCACCCTGGTGGGTCTCACCGATCTTATGTGTCTTTCCTGTATAGAAAAGAATACGCTCAGTCGTTGTTGTCTTTCCTGCGTCTATATGTGCCATTATCCCTATGTTACGAAACTTCTCTAAAGGGAACTGTCTTGCCACACGGACTCCTCCTCTCGTGATTAAATTACACAAAACTGTTCTGGCTTCCGCCAAAACAGTCCGTGCTCAATATTAGTATCTGTAATGCGCAAACGCCTTGTTGGCTTCTGCCATCTTGTGTGTGTCTTCTCTCTTCTTGACAGCTGTTCCCGTGTTGTTCGCAGCATCCATCAGCTCTCCAGCCAATCTCTCTCTAGCGTACTTCTCGGATCTCTTGTCAACTGCAAGCAGAAGCCATCTCAGTCCTAGGGTCTGCCTTCTTTCGGGACGGACCTCTATTGGAACCTGGTAGTTGGAACCACCGATTCTTCTGGACTTAACTTCAAGCATAGGCATGATGTTGTTCAAAGCATTCTCAAATACATCGATTGGATCATTTCCAGTCTTTGTCTGTATGATCTCGAAGGCTCCGTATACGATCTTCTGGGCAACGCCCTTCTTTCCATCGTCCATGACGCTGTTGATCAGCTTGGTTACAACGATTGAGTTGTAAACTGGATCAGCTAGTACTTCTCTTTTTGCTATAAAACCTTTTCTTGGCACTTTTCTTCCCTCCTTAACATGTGTTTTCATTAAATCATCGGTACTCGGTAAGTTATTACCGCAAAGCGCTCTGTTATTATCTATAAGAATGAAAAATCAACTATTCCCATCTAATGTATAAAAACACAGCACTGACTAAAAGACTACTTCTTTACCTTAGGTCTCTTAGTTCCATACTTTGATCTTGACTGCATCCTGCCTGTAACGCCCGCGCTGTCGAGTGCTCCTCTGACAATGTGGTACCTTACACCTGGCAAATCCTTTACTCTTCCACCTCTTATAAGAACAACGCTATGCTCCTGTAAGTTGTGACCTACTCCTCCGATGTACGCAGTGACTTCGAATCCGTTAACAAGTCTTACTCTCGCGATCTTTCTAAGTGCGGAGTTCGGCTTCTTAGGCGTAGTTGTCTTGACTACTGTGCAAACACCTCTTTTCTGAGGAGCTTCCTTAAGTGCAGGAGAATTCGTCTTATAGACTGTTGTCTCTCTACCTTTTCTGATTAGCTGGTTAATAGTTGGCATTTTTTCACCTCCGTGTCTAATTGTATAATATCTATATAAATATAAATATCCGAAACCATTGGTTTGATACAAACCATGATAAATCATTGTGCGCCACAGTACAATCCTATCATGTTAACGATGCGTTAACATTAATTCAATGCAGCCATGAGCACCAGGGCGTGAGCCCCGGTGCCAGGCGGCTAGACTGTAAATTCACACACAAATGTTATTCTATCATCATAAAGTATCAGTGTCAATGCTGGGTTATGCGTGGAACCGTGTTTCCACGTTATTCGTGGAACCGTGTTTCCGCGTTACGCGTGAACCGGTTCTTCTGCCTCCACGACTTCCTCGGGCTCAGTGTCCGTGTTCAGCTTGATCGCCCTGTATCTTGTCATTCCCGTACCGGCTGGAATCAGCTTTCCGATGATGACATTCTCCTTGAGTCCAAGGAGCGGATCGATCTTGCCCTTGATTGCGGCATCGGTCAGGACCTTTGTGGTCTCCTGGAAGGATGCGGCTGACAGGAAGGAATCTGTCGCGAGGGATGCCTTCGTGATTCCAAGCAGTACCTGGTCTCCTTCAGCTTCCTTTAGTCCCAGCGCCTTCACGCGTTCATTCTCGATGATGAAATCGAAGATGTCGACGAGTACGCCTGGCAGCAGTTCCGTGTCATTGGCCTCAGTCACTTTGACCTTCCTTGTCATCTGTCTTCCGATGACCTCCAGATGCTTGTCGTTGATGTCAACGCCCTGCAGTCTGTAGACCTTCTGGACTTCGGACAGGAGGTATTTCCTGACGCCTTCGATTCCCTTGATCCTGACGATATCGTGAGGATTGATGGAACCTTCTGTGATGGAGTCTCCGGCTTCCAGGACGTCTCCGTCTGAAACCCTAAGCCTTGAGCCGAACGGGATGTCATAGGTGAATTCCTCACCGGACTCCGTAAGGACATAGGCCACTCTCTTCTTCTTGGTCTCCTCGATCCTGATGGTTCCTGCGACGTCTGTGACGACGGCAAGTCCCTTAGGCTTCCTGGCTTCGAAAAGCTCTTCTACTCTCGGTAGACCCTGTGTGATATCGGATCCGGCGACGCCTCCCGTATGGAAGGTTCTCATCGTCAGCTGGGTACCAGGTTCTCCGATACTCTGCGCGGCGATGATACCGACGGCTTCTCCGATGTTGATCCTTGATGCGGTCGCCATGTTCATCCCGTAGCAGGTGGCACAAACGCCGACCTTTGTCATACAGTTGAATATGGATCTGATCTTGACCTTCTTGACGCCCGCTTCATCTATCTTCTCTGCCATGAGGGGTTCGATATAGTCTCCCGCCGCGACCATGATCTCTCCGGTCTGTGGGTTCACGATGTCCTCCATGGTGAATCTGCCTGTAAGTCTTTCTCTCAATGTCTCGATGACGTCTCCTGCCTCGGTGATCGCTTCCACGATCAGGCCGTTCTCGGTATGACAGTCCTCTTCCCTTACGATGACGTCCTGTGATACGTCGACAAGTCTTCTCGTCAGGTATCCGGAATCGGCAGTCTTCAGGGCGGTATCCGCATTACCCTTACGGGCTCCGTGGGTGGAGATGAAGTACTCGAGGACGTCCAGACCTTCGATGAAGGATGCCCGGATAGGCAGCTCCACGATCTTACCGGATGGGTTGGCCATGAGGCCTCGCATTCCTGCAAGCTGTTTGATCTGTGACTTGGATCCTCGCGCACCGGAGTCGGCCATCATGAAGATCGGGTTGTATCTGTCGAGGGATTCCATGAGGGCCTCCGCGACTTCTTCCGTTGTCTGTGTCCACTTCTCGATGACACGTTCGTATCTTTCCTCTTCCGAGATCAGACCTCTCTTGAACATCTTCTCGATCTTGTCCACAGTGGCATCCGCATCCGCTAGGAGGGCTGCCTTCTTCTCTGGGACGATCATGTCAGATGCCGCGACCGTTACCGCACCGATGGTGGAGTAATGGTAGCCAAGGGCCTTGATGTCGTCAAGCATGACGGCAGTCTTGGTCGGTCCGTATACGATGTAGCATTTGTCGACAATCTTTCCAAGCATCTTCTTGTCCACGAGGAAGTCGATCTCCGGCTTGAACCGGTTCTCTTCCTTCGTCCTGTCCACGAAGCCCAGTCCCTGAGGAATGGATTCGTTGAAGATGAGCTTTCCTACGGTGGTCCTGATGATCTCTGACTTCTCTTCGCCATCGACATCCATGTAGATCCTGACCTTGATCGGCTCCTGGAGGGTGACTGCCTTGACGGAATAGGCCATGAGGGCTTCTTCCTTGTTGGTGTAGGCTTTCATGACGCCTGTGTCGTCTGCTGGTCTCTCCATGGTCAGGTAGTATGATCCGAGGACCATATCCTGTGAAGGGACTGCGACCGGCTTTCCGTCGGAAGGCTTCAGGATGTTTCCTGATGCCAGCATGAGGAATCTCGCCTCAGCCTGCGCTTCCATGGAAAGGGGCACGTGGACGGCCATCTGGTCTCCGTCGAAGTCCGCGTTGTAAGCGGTACAGACGAGCGGATGCAGTTTCAGCGCCCTTCCTTCGACGAGTACCGGCTGGAAGGCCTGGATACCCAGTCTGTGGAGGGTAGGGGCACGGTTGAGCAGTACGGGATGGTCCTGGATGACTTCCTCAAGGATGTCCCAGACCTGTGGCTGGACACGTTCGACCATTCGTTTCGCGCTCTTGATATTATGGGCGGTTCCGTTGGCGACAAGCTTCTTCATGACGAATGGCTTGAACAGCTCGAGGGCCATTTCCTTTGGAAGTCCGCACTGGTACATTTTAAGTTCTGGTCCGACGACGATAACGGATCGTCCGGAATAGTCGACTCGCTTACCGAGAAGGTTCTGTCTGAACCTTCCCTGCTTGCCTTTCAGCATGTCAGAGAGGGACTTTAATGGCCTGTTTCCAGGTCCGGTTACCGGTCTTCCACGTCTGCCGTTGTCGATCAGGGCGTCCACCGCTTCCTGGAGCATACGTTTCTCATTTCTTACGATGATATCCGGTGCGCCGAGGTCGAGCAGCTTCTTCAGCCTGTTGTTCCTGTTGATGACCCTTCTGTAAAGGTCATTGAGGTCGGAAGTCGCGAATCGTCCGCCGTCCAGCTGGACCATCGGTCTGATGTCCGGTGGGATGACTGGGATGACGTCGATGATCATCCATTCAGGCCTGTTTCCAGATTTCCTGAAGGATTCGATGACTTCGAGCCTTCTGATGATCCTGACTTTCTTCTGTCCGGTCGCTGTCTTGAGGTCATCCTTCAGTTCCTTGGATGACTTCTCGAGGTCGATCTCCGCGAGGAGCATCCTGACCGCTTCCGCACCCATCTTGGCTACGAAGGATTCTTCACCTTCCTGTTCAACCATGTCCCTGTATTCCTTCTCCGTGAGGATCTGTTTCTTCAGGAACGTGGTCTTCTTGGGGTCAAGCACGACATAGGATGCGAAGTAGAGGATCTTCTCGAGGGATCTTGGGCTCATGTCCAGGATGAGTCCCATCCTGGAAGGTATGCCCTTGAAGTACCAGATATGGGATACCGAAGCTGCGAGCTCGATATGTCCCATTCTTTCCCTTCTGACTTTCGCCTTGGTGACCTCTACGCCGCAACGGTCGCAGATGATCCCCTTATATCTTACTCTCTTGTACTTTCCACAGTGGCACTCCCAGTCCTTCATTGGCCCGAATATCCGTTCACAGAATAATCCGTCCCTCTCCGGCTTCAGTGTCCTGTAGTTGATTGTCTCTGGTTTCTTTACTTCGCCTCTAGACCAACCTCTTATCTCTTCTGGAGATGCCAGGCCGATCTGCAGCGCATCAAAATTATTTAATTCTATCAAGGGTAATCCTCCCTCCAATTACTCTAAGTCCTCAGCGAATTCGCCGATATCCAAATTTTCTTCGTCTTCATTGATCAGTGCGGAATCTTCTTCCTCGAACTCCTCAATCCGGTGAGGCAGGCTGTCTTCTGCGGAGTCGATGGAGATTTCGGTAATCACGGCGAAGTTTTCGTCTTCTACGGATTCCTTGATCTCGATTTCTTCCTTCTCATCATTCAGCACTTTGACATCCAGGCACAGGGCCTGGAGTTCTTTGATCAGGACCTTGAAGGACTCTGGTACACCAGGTTCAGGGATGTTCTCACCCTTCACGATGGATTCATAGGTCTTCACCCTTCCGACGACGTCATCAGACTTCACGGTAAGGATTTCCTGCAGGGTATGCGCGGAGCCATAGGCTTCGAGCGCCCAAACTTCCATCTCTCCGAAACGCTGTCCTCCGAACTGCGCCTTACCACCGAGCGGCTGCTGGGTGACGAGGCTGTACGGTCCTGTGGAACGCGCATGGATCTTGTCATCGACAAGATGGGCGAGCTTCAGGATGTACATGTATCCGACGGTGACTTCGTTGTCGAAGGCTTCTCCAGTCCTTCCATCATAAAGGAGGGTCTTTCCGTTCCTGTTGTAGCCTGCGCTCTCGAGCGCATTCTCGATATCAAGCTCGGTCGCTCCGTCGAATACAGGGGAGGCGACATGCCAGCCCAGTTTCGATGCTGCCCATCCAAGATGGACCTCAAGGACCTGACCGATATTCATTCGGGACGGTACGCCAAGCGGGTTCAGGCAGATCTGCAGCGGTCTTCCATCTGGAAGGAACGGCATGTCCTCTTCCGGAAGCACTCTGGAGATGACACCCTTGTTTCCGTGTCGTCCTGCCATCTTGTCTCCAACGGAGATCTTCCTCTTCTGCGCGATATAGCACCTGACCAGCATGTTGACGCCAGGTGGGAGCTCATCCGCGTTCTCACGTGTGAATACCTTGATATCCACGATGATTCCGGATTCTCCGTGAGGGACTCTCAGGGACGTGTCTCTGACTTCCCTTGCCTTCTCTCCGAAGATCGCTCGAAGGAGCCTCTCTTCTGCGGTAAGTTCGGTCTCTCCCTTAGGGGTGACCTTTCCTACCAGGATATCCCCTGACCTGACTTCAGCACCGATTCTGATGATGCCTCTGTCATCCAGGTCTCTCAAGGAGTCATCTCCGACATTCGGGATGTCCCTTGTGATCTCTTCAGGCCCGAGCTTGGTGTCTCTCGCTTCCGCCTCATATTCTTCGATATGGATGGAGGTGAAGACATCTTCTCTGACCAGTTCTTCAGAAATCAGCATGGCGTCCTCGTAGTTGTAACCTTCCCACGGCAT
>DATISI010000437.1:0-3911 GCA_035581745.1 Clostridiaceae bacterium | reverse complement strand
CGACTCCTCTCCAGGTTGCGACGTTGACGTCGAATCCTTTCTCCTTGAGCGTTGGGACTTCTGGGAACTGCTTGGATCTTTCTGGTGCCATGACACCGATGATCTTGAGCTCTCCAGCTTTTACCTGAGCTGCTACTTCAGCAGGGCTTACGGTTACAGCTTCGATATGTCCACCAAGAAGTGCGGTGACGGCTGGGTTTGCACCTTCATAAGGGATATGGTTGAAGGTCGTTCCGATTTCTTTCTCAAGAGCGAGGGCTGCAAGATGCCAGATGGCGCCTATGCCTGAGTTTCCGATCTTGATCTCGCCTGGCTTCGCTTTCGCGTCAGCGATGAACTCTTCAATGGTGTTCCATGGCGCGTCAGCCTTGACGGTGATGGCTGAAGGTTCTGCGTTGAATCTCAGAAGCGGGATGAAGTCCTCGTTGGTGAAAGTGGCGAGTCCCTGTGGTGGAAGTGTCGTCAGCTCAACAGTGACGGTTGTCACGTTGTATCCGTCTGGAGCGGCATTAGCGCCTTCGCCCATTCCAACTGCTCCACCGGCACCAGTCTTGTTTACAACAACAAGGGGCTGGGAGATGTGTGCCTTCGCGCTGTCCGCAAGGGCTCTGGTGGTGATGTCTGTTCCGCCGCCTGCGGAGTAAGGGACGATGATGTTGATGGATTTGGTTGGGAAGTTCGCACTTCCAGTTGTCTGTTTGGCACAGCCAGCCACGCCAAGGGCAATTCCGGCTACGACCACGGTGGAGATGAGTTTCTTCATGTTCTTGTTCATATTAATCCTCCAAATATATTATTTTAGCGAATATACTGTTTGATGTGTGCGATGAGGGCTTCACTGTCGCGTTCTGCGATCATCTTCTTCGGTGTCATGCTGGATCCGACCCCTACGCTGCATGCGCCAGCCTTGAGATACTCGTCCATGTTCGTGTGGTCAATGCCTCCGACCGCGATGATCTCGATGCCTTCCAGCGGGGAGAGGATCTGCTTGATGTAGCTGCTTCCTACAGTCGATGCCGGGAACAGTTTCACCAGGGAGCATCCCATCTCGTGGGCCGCATAGATTTCAGTCGGGCTGAAAACGCCTGGAGCGATGAAGATATCACTGTTCTTGGCAACGGTTACAATCTTTTCAGAAAAATTAGGGGCGAATATGAATTCAGCTCCTACCTCGATGACTTCTCTTGCCTGCTTCTCTGTCAGGACGGTTCCTGCGCCTACCATGGCCTTTGCGCCATACTTCTTCACGGCTTCCTCAATGACTTTGACCGCATTGTCTGTGGTCAGGGAAACCTCAAAATTCGTGATTCCTGCTTCGAGCAGATGATCCATGACAAAGAAATTATCATCATGACTCAGGTTTCTCAGAATGGCTACGACTTTCGTGTCTTTGATTCTGTTCAACACCATATTCACTATGGTATCCACCTCCTTGTTTCACTTATCAGAACGACGTTCCACTAATGTGGTATTAAAAAAAGAAATAGGGAACTATTTCTTATAAACTGAGCGTCACTCGAGTTTATGTTAACAGTATATTTGCATATGTAAAGATTTACAAGCTTTTTTTCTTGATTTTCACAATTTAAATTTACTATTTTTTTTCGTACCCTAGTTCCCTGGAAATGGCACGTGCGGTCCTGGTTGTCAGCTCGATCAGCTCAGGCAGTCTCTCGATACTTACGTATTTGATCAGTCCGGTCAGGGAGATGGAAGCGACCACTTCTCCGGTGGACCTGTGGATGGGCGCGGCAACGCAGCGGATATCTTCTTCGTGTTCAATCTCGTCGAAGCCATATCCACGTTCTCTAATCAGCTCAAGCTCTTTCTTCAGTCTCTCATGGGTGGTGATGGTGTTTGCCGTATAGCGCACCATGCTCTCTTCCGGAACCAGTTTCTTCACTTCCTCGAAGTCGATTCCTGAAAGCAGGATCTTGCCTACGCCAGTACAGTACAGTGGGATTTCCCTGCCGATGTTCGAATACATGGAGATGTTCATCATGGAGCCATGTACCTTGTCGACATAGAACGCGACACCTTCTTCCATGGTGGCAAGATGGACGATCTGCCCGGTCTCCCGCGCAAGCGCTTCAATATGCGGCCTTGCGATGGTACGCAGGTCCATGTTCTCCATGATGGTTCCTGCAAGCTGCAGGACCTTGTAGCCCAGCTTGTATCTTTCCGTCGCCTTGTCCTGACGGGCATACCCGTTGACCACCAGCGCGCTGAGGATCCGATACGTCGTGCTCTTGGGCAGGTCGATCTGTCTCGAAAGCTCCGAGACGCCAAGTCCATCCTTGAACCTGGACAATTCTTCCATCACAAGAAAGGCACGGTCTATCGATTGGTTTGTTGAGGTTTCTAAATTACTCATGCTCTCTCCTTTCACAGTTTCTAAGGGATGCTCACACCCCTGTCATGGCTGGTTCATACGTTTACATCATGAACCTGAGCACATTATAGCATAGTCTTCCTGCTCCTCATAGAACACAAAGTCAAACTCCAGATAATTTCACCCTTTGAAACTTAAGCGAATCGACCGGGAATCGAGACTTTCAATATGGCCCCGGTATCCGATATACGTTTAAGTCCTTAAGGCATTGGTTTATTGACGACTTTCAGAGCACCTGCTTCATGACGGATGCACAGAATCCGGCATTAATCTTTCTCCATGAGGACCAGGATCTTGTCATGGACAACCTTGAGCCGCTTCTCCGTATTGGTGAGGTCAGGGTCAGCCATATGGTCTATCAGAATCCGGTTGATTCCCTGCATGCCCACATGATGAGGCACCCGCATGACTCTGGTTCCAGGATCCAGGTCGCTTCGGACCAGGTCCACCGCCTCATTCGCTTTCGCACCAAAGGTGAATACCCAGGCATCGCCTTTGAGGTCTTCAACCAGCCTCTTGAGATTCTCGGGGTCCCTGATCTCCTTCTTTCCCGGTTCGGTCCCATTCCCATTACCCGCGAAATGGACGATGTTCGAGGCGTTGGTCACCCGATAGTCCCCTTTGATGGTATACCTGAAGATTTCCGGAAGGGAGTCATGCAGCATCCTGAGTAGGATCTCGAGATTCACACCCGTCTGCCCGTTGACCAGGATTCCTGTCTTCTCCTCGACCTGTCCCGGACACGAGAATACCAGCGCCACCCTGTTGTCTTCCCTTCCCTCTATCCTTTGGACACGTCTGATCTCTTCTGCCATTCCTCATCCGTCCTTTCCGATTTGACTATAGTATGAGCATACACAGACAACCCATCCTCGTCAATCCATCCAAGCCTCGTCAATCCATCCCATTCTCGTCAATGCATCCTATATTCATCATTTCATCACGCAGAGAGGTCCCTTCTCGCAGAGTGTCTTCATCAGGATAGGGTTAATTGAAAAAGTGAATTCCACTTTGCTGAACTGAATTCCACCCCATCAAAACCTGAAATATCCTAGAGTCCTATGGGTCTTCTGAACGGACAGCATGTGACATCCGCGCATTCCTGGAGTACAATGGTGGTGACGGAGGAGGTTTTCTCCCTATTTTTGGGCATGGTGAAGCGAGGGTCGGATTCAACTGTTTTTTCGCAATAGTGAATTCCACCCCTTTACAGGGACCGAGGATGTCAGGCGATGGCGCCTCCAGTCAGTATATTATTTTTTGAGTAGGGATGGGTGCAGGGTGACCAGATCTGGGGAGATGGGCTCTGCACCCATCTTTTTCAGGATTTCCTCCCCGTAGAGCGCGGCGAAGACCGCATAGGGCGTCTTGTCACCGAGGTTCGGACGTCCGTAGGAGTTGATGTGGTCCATCATCATGCTGACGTCTTCCTGGGTGAGGCTGTCCAGCGCGGTCCCCTGGGGGACGATGCGCCGGATCAGGGTATGGTTGTTCTCAATGGCCCCCTTCTGGTAGGGCG
>DATISI010000436.1:0-4938 GCA_035581745.1 Clostridiaceae bacterium | reverse complement strand
TATCCCTTTGTATATTTTGCTATAATAGGAGAAAGTACCCCACGTCTTCTTCAGGCATCGCTGCCATTGAAGAAGGAAATCCGGTCTCTTCCGGATCCATGGGACCCGTCTTAAGCAAATGGACAGAAAAGGAGTTGTAATCATGGACAGTTCAAATATCCGCCTGTTCCTCGTCTTCGGTGGTTTTTTCCTCGGGGGTGCCTTATACAGCATCCTCGTGAGCCTGGTCACGAAGAACACCATCGTAAGATATCTTCCCTCGCTTCTTGGAATTCTCCTCCTCGCCTACAATGTCTTCAAACTGCTCACCGTACCCGATGAAGGATTCCTCCACATCGGATATGTCCTCACCATGGCCCTCATCGGACTGGTGATGCTCGGGAACACCATCCTGAACCTCATCATCCGGGCAAGAAGAAGGACCTAGCCATTTTTCCATTCCAATCGGATGATCTGGGTGCCCCGTGAACTCTCCTTGAGTTCAACGCGGTAGCCCAGATTTTTCAGTTTCACGACCAGCCGCCTGAGTTTTTCCGGAGGAAGCTCATCCTTCTCGAAGAAGAAGATTTCATTGGTCTTGTCCATGAACGCGGCATTCTTCGCTTTCCGCTGGAGTTTCAGTGAAATCTCGGTGAGCTCCTGGTCATCATCCTCGTATTCACGGATGAACACCTCAAGCCGCTTCCCCCTGAATTCCTCGGGGAGGTCCAGCACCCTGGACAGTTCCTTTTCATCAATCAGCATTCTATGCATGTCAGACACCTCTAAATCTCAATTCAGTCTCCTGGAGGGAAATGCCCTCCTCTGGGAATCCAGCTGGTCCATAGGACCAGGCCAGATTTCCCTTCATGGTATCCGGACGTCTAGTAGTCGGAGTCCGATACCTTGTGGCTCACGATCGCGACAGATGCTGACGTCCCGAGCCTCGTTGCTCCGCTCTCGATCATCGCGACAGCATCCTCATAGGACCTCACGCCGCCTGATGCCTTGACGCCCATGCTGTCTCCTACGGTCTTCCTCATGAGGGCGATATCTTCCTTCGTCGCGCCTCCGGTCGAGAATCCAGTGGATGTCTTGACGAATGAGGCTCCGCATACCTTGGCAAGCTCGCAGATTGCCACCTTCTCTTCATCATCAAGAAGGCACGTCTCGATGATCACCTTTGTTGTCCGTCCACCCGCTGCAAGCACCACCGCCTGGATATCCTCGCGGAGGTAGTCATAATCCTTGTCCTTGAGCCTTCCGACGTTGATCACCATGTCGATCTCATCTGCTCCGAGGAAAACCGCTTCCGTTGTCTCGAAGGATTTCGCCTCCGTCGTCATCTGCCCCAGAGGGAAGCCCACAACCGTACACACCTTGACATCCGAGCCCTTGAGCAGCTCTTTGGCCTGCTCGATCCTTGATGGGTTGATGCATACGCTGAAGAACCCGTATTCCACGGCCTCTTTGCAGAGTTTTTCCAGCTGTTCCGTTGTCGCATCGGGTTTCAGCAGGGTATGGTCGATCATTCCTGCAATCAGTTTTGTATCCAATTCAAATTCCTCCTCTTTCCTTATCTTTCCTTACAATGTCCTGTCCTTTCAATTTTATCATAAGTTCCCCTCGTGGACGGAAAAATCGCGGCTGATTTCCAGGTTAATTTTCCTGTTTCCTTTCCGACACTTTATGTTATTATTATTTTGAAAGTTATGCTATAATATTCTTTAGCAATCATACATCAAAGGAGTTTTAATAATGGGGTTCAAGGATAAATTACAGAAATACTATGCGGACAATTATTTGAAAAGATATGGTGACAGGATGGGCCAGGCTTATGGCAGTGTGCTTTCCGTCAAGGTGGAAGAGAAGAAGGTCCTTTTTGGACTGATCAACAACCTGACCGCTACCCTGATTGTGAAGCCTGAGGGCTCCAAGAATGTCGTCAGAGCGGTGTACAAAGTGAGGAAGTGGTTCAAGAAACCGGACTTCATGACCCTTGCACAGGGACATACCGTCCTTCTCCAGGGACTCAAGGGATAGAAAGGCAAAGCCAACTCCGAAGTCTTCGATATCAAGAACATCAGGAACCTGACCACAAGGAAGGACCTGTTCAAGACGGATGCACCGATGCCGAAGAAACAGATCCAGATGAAAAGGAAATAGACCCTAAAGCCTGCGATATCAGATTGCAGGCTTTAATTATATTCCTTCTCAGGTTATGATATAATCTGGTTAATGACAAATATCGGACACCTTATGATAGGGGTCTGACAGTAGAAACGATAAAGGAGGTCCGCTAAATTGAAAGAAACCGTATATGTGACCGGTCATAAGAATCCTGATTCCGATTCCATCTGTGCCGCACTGGCCTATGCCGAGTTCAAGAACAAGACCGGCACAGTCGAGGCCATTCCTGTGAGGCTCGGAGAGATCAACAGGGAAACCTATTTCATCCTCTCCTACTTCGGTGTGGAGCCGCCTCAGTTCATCGAGACCGTGAAACTTCAGGTGAAGGACCTCAACATCGACAAGATCGCTCCCATTTCCCCGGAGATCACCCTGAAGATGGCCTGGAACCTCATGCGGAAAAACAACGTGAAGAGCCTTCCTGTCGTGGATGAGAGCGAACAGCTCATCGGTATCGTATCCGTCTCCAATGTCACGGAGAGCTATATGGATGTCTGGGACAACACCATCCTCGGCAAGTCACGCGTGACCCTTGACAATATCGTGGACACCCTTTCCGCGACACCCATCCACGTGAACAAGAAAAGGAAGCATTTCTATGGGAAGATCATCACCCTCTCCGGAAACGGGGACAACTCCCAGAACCTCGTGGAGGAGGGAGACATCATCATCTGCGGAAACCAGACGGATGCCCAGGAGACCAGCATCGATGGTCTCGCCGCCCTCATGATCATCACGGGGAACAATGCACTGAGCGAGGGCCTTCTGGAGAAGGCTGCCGCGAACAATGTGACGGTCATCAGCACACCATACGACACCTTCACGACTTCGCGCCTTATCTCGCAGGCCGTACCGGTGAACCATGTGATGAGCACGGACAGGCTCGTCTACTTCACCTCAGATGACTTCATCGAGGATATCCGCGGAATCATGGCGGAGACCAGGTATCGCAGCTATCCCGTCGTCAGCATGGAGAGCAAGGTCATGGGAACACTTTCGAGGTTCCACCTCATCTCCAGCAAGAAGAAGAAGGTCATCCTGGTCGACCACAATGAACGTGGCCAGTCGGTGGACGGACTCGAGGATGCGGAGATCATGGAGATCATCGACCATCATCGTGTCGCCGATGTCGCGACCGGAAACCCGATCTACTTCAGGAACGAGCCGCTTGGAAGCACCTCCACGATTGTGGCGAACATCTTCTTCGAGAACGGCATCCGCCCTTCCAAGAAGGTTGCGGGACTCCTCGCAGCAGCCATCATCTCAGACACCCTGCTCTTCAAGTCCCCGACGGCCACCAACGTGGACCGGATGGTCCTCGAGCGTCTTGCGCTCATCGCGGACATCGATGTCGAGGAGTTTGCGCTAGAGATGTTCAAGTATGGTACTTCCCTTGCAGGAAGGTCACCGGATGAGATCATCAAGCAGGACCTCAAGGTCTTCACCTACGAGAACCAGAAGATCGGTGTGTCCCAGGTCTACACCATGGACCCTGAAGCCCTGAAAGACCTACGAGCCTCCCTCATCCAGGCCATGGAAGACAAGGCGAAGAATATGGACCTCTCCCTGTTCGTCCTCATCCTGACGGATATCTACAAGGAAGGTTCCGAGATCATCGCGGTCGGCAAGCATACGGACATCATCAACAAGGCTTTCGACGTGGAGCTTGTCAACAATTCCGTCTACATCCCTGGAATCCTCTCGAGGAAGAAACAGGTCATCCCGCCAATCTCCGCAGCGATCAACCGTTAGGACGAGGAATCGGAGCATGATGCTTCAATCCGGGAGGCAGAAACCAGACATACAAAATAAGACCATTCTATATCGGAATTGAATTTTTTGTGTTTACACTTTAAAAAAAATGTATTTATGTTACACTATTTATATTATTGATAATTGGAGGAGATATGATGACTAATTTAATAAATGAAGATATGCTGAACCAGACTGGTGAGGAATCCTGCTGCTGCGGTGGCGGATCCAAGAATGACGAGGGCTGCTGCCGTGAGGAAGAAGCTTCCGTAGGATGCAACTGCATGAACGAGGACGATTCCCACGACCATGAGCATGACCATCATGACCATGCCCACGGACATCATCACCATGACCACGACCACGCAGGACATGACCACGCAGACCATGACCATGAGCATGAGCATAACCAGGTGGTCACTTTCGAGAACGAGGACGGAACCACTTCAGAGTATCCTGTCGTCGATGAGTTCGAGTTTGACGGTTCCCTGTACGTCCTGGTCCTGAATGCGGACGATACCGTGACCCCGCTTAGGTCCGTAGGCGAAGAAGGAGAACTCCAATTCCTGACCGAAGAGGAATTCGACGAAGTATCCAAAGCGTATAACGAGATCCTTGATGCAGAGGACGAAGAAGAGACAGAGGAAGACACAGAAGTATAGGATTCCATCCTTTTCTGACATAAGCGAATCAACAAAGCCTCGGGCAGTCGCTCGAGGCCTTTTTTTAGGGGGCATACATGATCAAGCTGGCATTATTCGATGTGGATTTCACACTGACAAGAAAAGAGACCCTGATTGAATACTTCAAGTTCATCGTGGGGAAAGACCCGCTGAAGCTTGTCTATCTTCCAAGGGCGATGGCATCAGGCTTCCTCTTCAAGGCGGGCATCTTCAAGGAAAAAGCGTCCAAGGAGCTTTTACTCCATTACATCCGCGGGCATACCACCAAGGACCTCGAGCACCTCTCCAACGAATACTATGACAAGGTGCTGAAGAATCTCCTTTACCAGGATGG
>DATISI010000435.1:0-7235 GCA_035581745.1 Clostridiaceae bacterium | reverse complement strand
AGATCGTGTTAATCCGATCCACTGCATACTGTCTTTCTGTTTCCCTCTGGCAGCAGGTGCTGCCAGACCATGCCTATAGCTGTTCCTTTGTCTAAGCCTGTTTCTTTTTCCTGAATACTTCGATCAGCGGGATAAGTCCTGCCGCGACAAGTCCTCCTGAGAAACCATTGTTGTAGAGGTTCATGCCGCCATGGAGATAACCGACATTGGATACCATCGCCATGTGGAGGAAACCTGCAAGGACGCCGTATGCCCATCCGAATCCGCCTCCGATTGGAGCCAGTGTGGTCCCGAAGAGGGCAGCCAGCATCGGCCCTGTCGCACTTGGATTGAAGATTCCAAGGAGCGCTGCGATGTAGACTCCGATGAAGATGGGAATGCAGTTCTTGACATGCTTTCCGAAGGCTGCGAATCCAAAGATCGTGAAGATTCCTCCGATGATGGGACCGTTCAGCTGTCCTCCGACAAGGAGGACGTAGGTAGTGGAGATGATTCCGAGAAGCGCCATATTGATCAGGGTGACGCCAAGACCCACCATGAGGATGAAGTCTGATACCAGTTTTCCAGAATGGCAGAAAAGCTCGCGCAGGCCTTTAAGGGACCACTTGTTGAGGTAGAGTCCCAGAAGAAGCACAATCGTGAAGAGGACATAGAGATAGATGGCCATGATCAGGTTGTTTCCAGAAGCCACAATCGCGGCATTCTGCCCGGCGTATCCGAAGGCACGGAAGACACCCATGAAGAAGGTTCCGATGATGCCCGCGGTGAACCCGATATTATACAGGTTGTAGCCCTGATGGAAGTTCACAAAATGCACGGCGAGCGGGGAGATGAAGAAGCCTGCCATGATTCCGCACAGGTTTCCAAGAAGGGCTCCCGTCAGGACAGGGAAGCCCATCCCGAAGGTGATAAGACTGACCATGGGCCCGAGCGCAGTACCAAAAAGGGCGAACAGGATGTATTTTCCGAAATCATCCTTCTTGTACTGGGAATAGATGAATACACCCAGAGGAACTGCCCAGACGTTGTACAGGTTCTTACCGAAGAAGGCGAATCCTGCTACGGTGACAAGAGCGGCGATGACAGGGCCTGTCAGGCTGACGCGTGCACGGGTCGTGAGCGCGATGCCAACAATGAACAGGATGCCACTGTTCATGAAGGACGCACCGATGTTTCCAATTTCGAAATAGTCCGAGACAAGGATGCTGGGGGAGACGAGGATCCTCTGAAGTCCGAACAGGATTTCTGTCGGGGTATTGAAGATGAAGGAAGAGGCGAGGATGAGGAGGGCGAACGTGAGGACCAGGTTATATCGGATCGCGTCATCCGCGTTCCTCACGAATGTCCTGGTGGGGTCGATTGCCTGTTTATACCTTGGGGAAAGCCATTTTGCCATGAAAAACTCCTTTGAAGCTGAAATACCCTGATGGGGACGGTAACATGCATCGTGACGTGGAAGAGGAGATGCGGAATCTCTTCTCCATCATCTGGTGAACACCAGGGTATGACTGTCTGACAGCTCGGCCTGGTAGGAATAGTCTGATTCGTTGAATTCTTTCAGGTCATCAATCCGGTCGATGCGGTTCTTCGCGATGAAGCGAGCCATCTGACCCCTTGCGATTTTTGAGAACAGGGCGACAGTCCGGTAGGAACTGCCTTTTCTCTCCCTGAAGTCCACCTGATAGAAATCAAGGGAGGTGCGGGAAGTCCTGATGGCCCTGGCGTATTCCTTTGACGCCAGGTTCACGATGATCCCATCATCCGCTTCCTCTTCAAGAAGCTTCTGGATCCGGTCTCCCCAGAATGCATAGAGGTTGCGTCCTCGGGAATTCCGGAGCCCGATGCCCATCTCAAGCCTGTAGGGACTGATCCGGTCGAGGGGTCTCAGTGCGCCGTAAAGGCCTGATAGGATCCTAAGATGCTGGTTGAGGTAGAGGATGTCCTCCCTTTCCAGGGTATCGACCTCAAGTCCCCGGTAGACATCTCCGCGGAAGAGATACACTGCAGGGAATTCCTCCGCCTTATGGAAATCCTGGAATCTCCTGAAATTCTTTTCCGCAAGTGCTGTGCTGATCCCCATGAGGGTTTCAAGGTCTCTGGGGGTATAATGGAGGAGTTCTTCTGCAAGGATATGGGTATCCTCCATCAGTTCGGGCAGCGATGTCTCGATTGCCACTTTCTCCTCTTTCATCGTTTTAGACGGTGACGTTATGGAAATCATAATCCCTCTCCTTTTTAAATCCTTTTATATTATAACTGAAAACTGCAATTTTGTTGCCTATATTTTTCATAGAACTTATAATAAAAATTAAGGAAACAGATCCAAGGCAGGAAACAGGAAAGAAAAACATGAAAAAGTGTTCATATTCTGTGCAATCATTGTCTGCCATGGGTTTTGGGAACAGTCTCAGACAAGAGGAGATACATTTGTTAAGGAGGTGATGGATCCGGGGATGCCCACATCTGGTGAGGCAACCGGGTCCGATAGTCATGAATGGAATAGACTTGAGAACAATCAACACGATAAGATTCCTATCCATCGACGCAGTCGAAAAAGCGAAGTCCGGTCATCCCGGTCTGCCCATGGGTGCGGCACCCATGGCCTATACGCTTTGGAAGAACCACCTTTGCTATAGCCCGAAGAATCCCTTATGGTTCAACCGTGACAGGTTCGTCCTGTCCGCTGGCCATGGCTCCATGCTGCTCTACTCCCTTCTCCATCTCTTTACCGAGAATCTGGAGATGGAAGAGCTGAAGAATTTCAGGCAGTGGGGCTCAAAGACACCCGGCCATCCTGAAGTGCATATCACGCCCGGCGTAGAAGCCACGACGGGACCGCTTGGCCAGGGGATCAGCAATGCTGTAGGGATGGCCATGGCGGAGCGTTACCTGGCTGAGACCTTCAACAGGGAGAAGTTCGAGGTCGTGGACCACTATACCTATGTCCTTGCAAGTGACGGGGACCTCATGGAAGGTGTGGCCCAGGAAGCATGTTCGCTTGCGGGCCATCTGAAACTTGGAAAGCTTGTCGTCCTCTATGACGACAATTCCATCACCATAGACGGAAGTACCGGACTGGCATTCTCCGAAGACCTGGGGATGCGGTTCAAAGCCTATGGCTGGCAGGGCATTGAGGTCAGGGATGGGAACAGTATCGAAGAGGTGAACAGCGCCATCCTTCTGGCACGGAAAGTCACCACCAAGCCGACGCTCATCCAGGTGAAGACACGCATTGGCTACGGCAGCCCGAACAAGGTGGGAACTGCTGCGGCGCACGGAAGTCCCCTGGGCGAAAAAGAGGTGGAGGAAACCAGAAGGAACCTGAAATGGCCAGAGGAGAAGTTCCATGTCCCGGAGGAAGTCCGGGAAGCCCTTGGGAAGATCAAGGAAGAGAAGGGCAGGAAAGAGACAAAATGGAAGAACCTCATGGAGCAGTACAGGCTCCAGTATCCAGAGGACCATGCCCTCTTCATGGAGTTCACCGGAGGGAAGCTCCTGAAAGGCATCGACACGGAACAGCTCTATGCCTTCACGGACAAGGCCATGGCGACGAGAAAAGCATCCGGGAAACTCCTGACCGGTCTCACCAAGGAAATCAGGAACCTGGTTGGAGGGTCCGCTGACCTTGCCGAATCGACCTCGACACTCCTCAAGGACGAGAAGGACTTCGAATATGGAAGCTATCAGGGAAGGAACATCCGTTTCGGACTCCGTGAGCATGCCATGGGCGCAATCCTGAACGGCATGACGCTCCATGGCGGACTGAAGGTCTATGGCTCGACCTTCCTGGTCTTTTCTGACTACATGAGACCTGCAATCAGGCTGGCCGCCTTATCGAAACTGGATCCGGTCTTCATCTTCACACATGACAGTATCGGGCTTGGAGAGGATGGACCGACACATCAGCCCATCGAGCATCTCGCGTCCCTGCAGCTCATCCCGGGCCTGCAGGTCATCAGGCCAGCCGATGCAAAGGAGACTGCCGCCGCCTGGATCAAGGCCCTGGAGACAAGGGACAGGCCAACAGCGCTGATCCTCACTAGGCAGGATCTTCCCGTCCTGAAAGAGACGTCGAAGAATGCGGAGAAGGGGGGGTATATCCTCATCAAGGAAAAGAAGAAGAAACCTGACCTGATCATCATGGCTTCAGGCTCGGAGGTGAGGCTGGCGGTGGAGGCCCACAAGGCTTTGAAGGGTAAAGGGGTCGACGTCCGTGTGGTGAGCATGCCGTCCGTGACCATCTTCAAGGAACAGAAGAAGGAGTACATCGAAGAAGTACTGCCAAAGGATGTTAAGCTTAGGATCGCAGTGGAAGCCGGTGTAGGCGCGGTCTGGAACGAATTTCTTGGAAGGAAGGGGAAATTCATCGGACTCTCAGACTTCGGACATTCGGCACCCGGTGCTGTCGTCATGGAGAAACTGGGCTTCACCGAGGAGAACATCACGGAGACAGCCATGAAGATGATGAAATAGGACAAAGTCAGGAATCAAAACAGGGAGAAAGGAATCAGGTCACGGTTGCAGACGGGGAAAACCCTGCTGCAGACCACATCATATTATAGGGGGAAGCAATGGATAAGAATGTAAGGAACGCACAGGAACAGAAAGTGTCAAGGCTGGTCAGGGAACTGGAGAAGAACAACATGAAGGGTGTGGTGCTCGAGACAGGGGCTGATGTCATCACCTATCTCAATGAAAACATCGAAGACAACAGGAAGGTAGCGCTGGGAGGCTCCATGACGGTCATCGACATGGGAATTCCACAATACCTCAGGGAGAGGAATGTCACTTTCTATGACCGGTACCAGCCAGGGATCACCAAGGAGGAGATGAAAGAGGTCTTCAGACAGAGCTTCTTCTGTGATTACTACATCTCATCGACGAATGCGGTCACCATGGATGGGACGCTCGTCAATGTGGATGGTACTGGAAACAGGACTGCGGCACTCATTTACGGACCCGACAAGGTCTTCGTCATCATGGGTGTGAACAAGATTGTCACGGACAAGGAACTGGCCTATGACAGGGTAAGGGAAAGTGCGGCACCGATGAACAACATGAGGCTGAGCACAGGAAATCCATGCACCCTTACAGGAAGCTGCATGGACTGCAAAAATACCAGCAGGATCTGCAATGTCTATACAGAAATCAAGAGGCAGAGCGTGAAGGACAGGATCGAGGTCCTGATCGTCATGGAAGACCTGGGATATTAGGCTTCTTATCGCAAGCCTTCCCATATCAGGATATCGAAATCGGCAGTCAGGATGACCATGGTCTTCCTGACTGCCGATTTGTTTGTGGCGATGCTATTCATCCTTGAAGTCGAGAGATTTCACATAGGTTGTGAGCGGAGCGATGCTCTTCTCATCGCTGAAGTCGATTTTATCGCCGTAGGTGGACAGCATGAGGGCTTCCTCATCCGTCCGCTCGCCTTTGTTCCTGCTGACCTTGGTCCTCAGCATCGCCATCATCGTCTTGTGCTTTAGCCCGAGCTCCTTGTATTCGATACCGCCTCTCAAATGGAAGACCTCGAGTTCGTTTAAGACCTCATCCGGAAAATTCTTGTGGAGGATCGGTGCGAAGATCGATTGGTCCTCTGTTGCCGCCAGGCCGACAGTGAACAGGATAAGGTTCTTTTTGCGAAGCCTTTGGAATTCCTGGACGATGAAACTGTGGCCGAGGATTCCGCTGGCATAGAGTCCGCCTCCGAAGACGACGGTGTCATAGTGTTCAATGTGGTCAGGACTGAACGCTGAGAGGTCAAAGAGATCCCCCTGAAGGTCACCTGCGATCCATTCAGCATACCTTTTCGTGTGTCCGTAATTCGATTTGTAGACAACTGCGATTCTTGACATTTGTAACCTCCGATACCGCTGACTTTCCTGTCCCTCCATGGCGCATAGATGTGTCAGCTATCCCATATCCAAAATAGCGGAATGGCCTTAGGTTTGCAATAGGCCTGTGAAATTTGATATTTTATCAGGATATAAGCTTAAAAAAGCAGAAAGAAAAAGCAGAAAGGATGAGAAGGCATCCTTTCTGCCAAACGGTCAATCTTCTTTAGCCCCTCACTCTTTGAAGGCGATGCCTTCATGCCTGAGGAGGAACCTCTTCTTGTCAAGGCCTCCCGAGAAACCACCAAGGCCTCTGTCCGCATTGATCACACGGTGGCAGGGGATGATGATGGCAATCTTGTTTTTTCCGTTGCACATCCCTACCGCCCTGAAGGCTTTGGGTGATCCGGAATTTGATGCAAGCTGCTTGTAGGAGATCGCTTCGCCATAGGGGATGTTCTTCAGTTCATCCCATACCCGGCGTGTGAAATCCGTTCCTGTGGTCTCCAGGGGAATCTCGAAGGTCCTCCTGGTTCCGTTGAAATATTCTTCAAGCTGCCTCACCGTTTCAGTCAGTACAGGATTTGTGGTCCCGCCTGTGATCTGCTCGTCGGTGAAGTCAAGTCCTGTGAGTGCAAGATCATTCGCGGTCAGCCTGAGGTTGCCCACCGGGCTATTGATGATGATGGTATCCATACTCCAGCCTCCTTGATTCTTTGAAGAAAGTCCGGTCTAGTTGTTGTCGTTGTCGTTGTTTCTTCTTCCGTTAAGAAGCGCGTTCAGGATCCTGTTTCCGATTGCCACGCTGTTATCTGTTCCGTTGTCCACGTTGCCTGGAGGAACCACAGTAGGATCCTCTGGAACCTCAGGTTCGATGATTTCCCTGACATGGAGCGTACAGATGGAACTTGGCTGGGTTCCCTGGATGAACAGGTCGCTTCGTGCCTTTCCAAGTGCGATACATTCGCTGTTCGGGATGTTTCCGGAGTCCACACAGAAGGAACCCTGGACCAGACCTGACGGTCTTGGGATAGTAGCCACTTCCTTGCCCTCATGAAGGAACTTCATGATCTTTCCGTAAGCGTCCTGGGTAGAAAAGGAGGTCTGACGTCTTGTCGAACCTGCCCTGAAGAGCTCAGCTCTCTGGTCAGCACCCATCCACATGGAAGCGGAGTAGTAAGGGGAAACCCCTGCGAACCAGACATCCTCGACACCATTCGAGGTTCCAGTCTTTCCGGCAATCGGCATGCTGGTCAGCCTGGTACGCGGTACATTGGATTTTACAATGTCTGTTAACACATCATAAAGGATGTAGGCAGTCTGTGGCTTGATGACCTGCCTTGAGGACGGGATGTTCTCAAGGATGACATTTCCAAGCCTGTCTGTGATCTTGGTATAGAG
>DATISI010000434.1:0-3958 GCA_035581745.1 Clostridiaceae bacterium | reverse complement strand
AATATTATAAATACTTATCATGTATTTTATAATTATATTAATATATCATTATTATCTATGATAAATCCGCACTAAACCGACGCCTTATCATCAGTTTATCAATGGATAACCCTTATTATCCATGTCGATAATAATAAATTGCGACAAATTCCGTAAGAATTTATAATCAGAAAGAAGGGAGGGATTAATATTTACTACAATGAAGAATTGATACGACAATTAAGGGAAGGGAACGACAAGGCCGAGGAAGAGCTCATCAAACAGAACACGCCACTGATTTACCGTCTGATCAAGGATTACTATTACTCCTGCAAGAATTCGCAGGACATGGAGGATATCTATCAGGCGGCATGCCTGGGACTGATCAAAGCCATCAAGAACTACGATTTCAAGTATGAGAACAAATTCATCACCTATGCCTATTATTTCATCCGGGGAGAGGCGAAGCGGCTTCATGAGCACCATATGAAAAGGGAGCTCACCATAAGCGATCTGTCGATGGTTCTGGAGGACGGCCTCAGCCAGGAATCCAACGAGGATATCTTCGAATACATCCGAAAGGACAGGCGGTCGGATGACTCGGAATGGAATTCTTCAGATGGGATCCTCAACAAGATCCTTGTCGAGGATATCCTCGAAAAAGTCACGCCTGTACAGAAAAGGATCCTGATTTACCGTTACTTCGATGATCTGTCCCAGAAGGAGATCAGCAAGATCATGGGACTGCATCAGGTCTACGTCTCAAGAGAGGAGAAGAAAGCGAAAGAGAAGCTGATGTCTCTTCTGATCAAGAACGATTGCATGCTTTAGCGCTGTCCGCCCTGATTTTCGGGCTGGGACTTGGCGCATTCAGTGAACCCTCATTCATTCCCCTATATCTGTTGATCCTGGTCATTTTTGCAGGGCTCATCCATCGAGCGGACAGGAGGTATCTGGTTATCCTTTTCGTCTCACCTTTGCTGGCTTATGGCTCCCTGAGCCTATACTATGGATCAGGCAGTCCGGACCAGGTCAGGATTGAAGATGTGCAGAGCTATCGCGTGACCGCATCCTACCTGGGCAGAAGATACCTTGTGGAAGGACTTCCGGAGGAGTTCAGGCCTGGAGATATCATTGAAGGGAAATTTTCATTTGAAAGGATGAAAGTGAACAAGGACGGGTTCAAAGGGAAACTGACCGTCCAGGACTACAAACGATCTGTGGATTTTCTTAGTGGGATAAAAGAATTCAAAGAAAGACTTTTCCATGAACTGGTATACATCTATGGTTATGACAAGGGAAGCCTGATAGGCTCCCTTGTTTTGGGCTATAGGACAGAATTGTTCCAGGACAGGATGGGGAGCATGCGCACGCTCGGAATCCTCCATATCCTCTCCATTTCCGGATTCCATATCGCCCTGCTGGAAGACGTGCTGAAGCGGCTGAAGCTGGGTAGAAGCGCGGTATGGGTCATCCTTCTCTATGGGATCCTGGTAGACTCCGTCTCTTCCTATCGTGCTGTGCTCATGTGTCTCTACCGTGCGGCTGGTCATGCCTTCCGGAGGGACCCTGATCCGGTCACGGGACTTTCAACAGCCTTCTTCCTCCAGAGCCTCATGAAACCCTATCTGGTGTTCAACTTCGGGTTCCTTCTGACCTACTTCTCCACACTTGGAATCATCCTCCTGGGGAAGAAGGTGAAAAGCCGATTCTCCGGTTTTCCCGAAATCCTGGCAGGACCACTCGCCATGACAATCAGTGCGCTCACGTTCTCCATGCCGTTCCTCATCATCCTTGAAGGTGGGCTGTCCCTTGGGGTGTTCCTGGGAAACCTTGTCATGGTTCCCCTCTACACCATCATCACCTACCTCTCCTTCATCGTGGTCATCTTCATGGGTGTGGAGCCGCTGACAGTCCTTTTGAGACCGCTGGTTGGCGCGTTCTTCGACCTGTCCCTCCATCTTGGAGAAGCCATTTCCGTCATGACGTTGAAACTGCATCTTTTGCCGCTGCTTTCCATTTATCCCGCTCTCCTTGTCATCTCCTATCTTTCCATCCGCAAGAATCTGCTGAAGACACTCAGTGTCATCCTGCTCCTGTGCCTACTCTATGTGCTTCCCCTGTTCGATTCCCTCGAGGTCATCAACCGGAATGGGAAAGGTCTGGTCAGGGTGACTTCCGGATTCCGTGTCTATGAGATCATGGACGACAGGCTGAACGAGAAGGAATATCTTCCTCTGGACAGCCCCATGGAGTTCCTCATCCGAGGGAACCAGGTGAGCATCGTGAAAGGATACAGCAGGGGAAGCACTCCGGTGATAAGTATTAACGGGAAAAGACTTAAAGTTAAGTCCAGTTTGGGGTATTATAATGGTATGTCTATCGAGATGAAGATCATCTTTTTAAAAGGAAAGGTACTGAGGGTAAGATAATGGATTATAAGGAACTGATTGGAACGGTCAGGAAAAGCAAGAAGAAGGCCTATTTTGTCTATGGCCAGGATGAACAGCTGATTTTCGAGGTGAGGAACGCCCTTAGGGACATGGTCCTTGAAAGCCCGGACAGCATGAACCATATCAAGCTGGATGGGACGAAGGTGACAGCGGATGAGATGATGGATGCGCTGTCCACCTACTCCATGTTCGCAGGGAACATCCTCGTGGAAGTCTCCAAGTGCACCTTCATGGAGAAGGAAGCGGGGAACATGGCGGCGGTAAGGGACCTCATCGCGGGTTATCTGGAAAATCCTCGTGACGACCTGTATTTCTTCGGGTCCTACAAGTACGAGAATGAACTGGAGAAAAAGAACTATTATCTGGACGGCCTGAAGAAGAAGATTGGAGAACGGAGCCTTGTCGAGGCGGTCGATCCCGTGAAACCGAAAGGCGTCTCTGATTTCGTCGAGGAATACCTGAAGAAGAATCAGGTGGCTGTGGACAGACCCCTTGTCACCTATATCTCGGAAAGCTTCAGGGGCAGCCTCCTGCAGCTGGAGAAGGATATCGACAAGCTCATCGCGTACACCCAGGGAAGGAACATCACGAAGTCTGACATCAACAAGGTGATGACGATCTCTGATGAAAGGCACATCATGAACCTGCTGGACCTGATCTTCACGGAACGCGGGATTGGAAGGAATGTCAAAGAGATCCTCAACCTTCTGAATGACCTCCTCTATAGGGGAGAGAAGCCGGAAATGGTGATCGGACTGATCGGAAGCAGGCTGAGGCTCCTTTTTGGGATCAAACCGATCCGGGAGGCCAGGCGGCCGATGACGGATGTCGCTTCCTATCTGAAGACCTCCAGCGCATGGTATGCGGAGCGGATGGCCAAGATTTCCGATGCCATTTCCTACAAGGAGTACAGCAGGCTTTTCAAGGTTCTTCTTGAAGCGGAGCTGACCCTGAAGAGCAGTTCCGTGGATACGGGGTCGCTCCTCGAGGTGCTGATCCTGAACATATGTGACACGAGAGGATAGGTGAAGAATGGGGACATTTGAAGAGTTCGAGATCCTGATCCCAAAACTTGAAAGGATGAGGAAGGTCACGGTCTTCCTTCCTGAGGGCTATGGGAAGGGGATGCAGCGATATCCTGTCCTCTATATGCATGATGGACAGAACCTGTTCCATCGTGAGTCCTCGTCCTATGGAGAGATCTGGGAAGTGCCTTCAACGGTCGACAGGCTTGCTGTAAAGGATCCGGGATCGGGAATCATCGTGGTGGGCATCGACAATGGAGGAGAATCCAGGCTCGATGAGTACTCGCCATGGCTCTGCCCACCTCTTGGCAGGAGACTGGGTGGAGACTTGCATCCGAAACGTTTTGGCGGAGAAGGGGATGCTTACAGTGATTTCCTTGTGGAAAACCTGAAACCCCTGATCGATTCCACCTACCGGACAAGGCCGGACCGGGAATCGACAGGGGTCATGGGAAGTTCCATGGGCGGCTATATCTCCATCTACCTTGGAACGAAGTATCC
>DATISI010000433.1:0-1976 GCA_035581745.1 Clostridiaceae bacterium | reverse complement strand
TCATCCTGGTCTTCCTGGCCGTGGTGGCATTGAAAAGCACCGGTATCCTGTCTTCCGCACTGGTCAGCAGGGTATCTCTGGCCTCCAAGTTCGCTATGGTCATGGCACTGTCCGCGATTGGGCTGAAGACAAGTTTCAGGGATGTCGCCAGGTCCGGATTCAAACCGATGGTGCTTGGATTCACCATCGATACCCTTGTCGTTATCGTTTCCTTGGGTGTACAGGTCCTGTCCGGGCGGATCTGACGGGAAGAATCTGATGGACTCGGGTCTTCAAAAGGTACGATGAGAATGAAAATACTGGACTCCTAAAAATAATATCGCCGCTGCCCAGGTATCACCATACTAGGGCAGCGGCGAATTTTTATGCTTCGGATATCCTGGATTAGACGATGCCTTGTGCACGGGCTTCTATGGATTTTTCCGAGGATTGACCAGCCGATAATTGGCTCTTCGCTCAATCCTTCCGTCTTCAAGCGGGACTTCAAAGGTCTTCTCACGGATGAAGCCGAACCGTTCCAGGACCCTGATGGACTTCACATTGTTCACCCGGACTTCTTCAGCGACAATTCCATCCAGTTTCATGACGTCGAAAGCGTAATGTGTGACAGCGTCGATGACTTCCTGAAGGTACTGATGGCCTCGATGTTCCGGCAGGAGATCATATCCGATTTCTGCCTGGGATTTGTCCTCTGAGAGGTTCCACAGGCAGATGCCACCGACATAATCCTTCGTGTCCTTCATCTCTATGGACCACATCAGCACCTGGTTCTTCTGAATCTCGTCTACAATCCTCTGCACGTACGACTTGGCCTCTTCCATCGTCTCATATCTCTGGATCCCTGTCGCATCTGCATAAGACTGGTCTGAACGAAGCGAGAAGATGTACTTCGCATCGGAGCTTTTTATTTTTCTCAGGATGAACCTTTTTGTCTGCAGGACTGGGAAGGGGGTGAAGCTGAAATCATTCATTCTGGTCACCTCTTTATAGAATGGAAGAATCATGAGATCAAGAAATATATGGAGGCTCTTTTCAATTATTCGTTATAAGTCAATGGATCCTGTCCTGAAGGCCTCCATCATCTCACCGGTCAGGCTGATCTTCAGCTCAGCAGGTGGAATGTCTTCTCTCTGCATCCATACCCCAAGGGCCAGTTCGTCTTCTTCAATTGTGATGGTGTCGTCACCGTCAAGTTCGGCAAAAATACCGACCAGGAGCGTATCCGTGAACGGCCATGGCTGGGTTTTGTAGAATTTCAGGTTCTTGACCTTGAGCCCAACTTCTTCCAGGACCTCTCTTCGGGCAGTCTCCTCCAGGCTTTCGCCGATCTCCGCGAAGCCAGCAACAAGCGCATAATTGGCATAGGCACGTCGGGCATACTTTGTTAGAAGCAGACGGTTTCCATCATGGACAGCAACGATGACGCACGGAGATATGGTTGGATATTTCTGGAATCCACATGATTCGCAATACAACATCCGTTCCTTGTCAGAATGCTTCACTGGCTTTCCGCATCTGCTGCAGAACTGATGGTTGGCATACCACCGGTTCAACTGCCATCCAACGACACCTGCAAAGGAACGCCAGTATTTAGGCTCGGTCCTGAACCTGCTGGTGCTGGC
This sequence comes from Clostridiaceae bacterium, assembly GCA_035581745.1. Taxonomy (GTDB): domain Bacteria; phylum Bacillota; class Clostridia; order Clostridiales; family Clostridiaceae; genus Youngiibacter. The sequence goes on along the minus strand of DATISI010000433.1, from coordinate 354 downwards.
ATAGATCCATCCCTCTGCGGAATCCAGCCCTTTCTCCTCTGTCAGGTAATAGTTGATGTCATCGATGCTGAACAGGAACTTGGCATTCTCCATCAGATGAGGGTATTCTTTCTCGAAATCGGAAAATGAAGGATACCAGAGCTTGTCTTTTCCCTCCATGACAAGCACATTGTCTCCGTCATAGGAGAGGAAAAGGTCACTGGGTTCTGGTTTCCTGTTCTGGAAACTATTGCTGAATATTCGTGGTTCTATATCCTGAATCATAACACTCCACCTTTGATGTGATTATTCATAAGGCCCATAAGACGATACAGCTTCATTCTACCACAGTTTCATGCTTATTCTTAGCGGTAT
>DATISI010000432.1:0-7109 GCA_035581745.1 Clostridiaceae bacterium | reverse complement strand
GATGATGCAAGAAAGACTGATTCCACTATTTCGCCATCTTATAAATCTCGATGACGTCAGATTTATCCAGCTTCACGAGGTTGCCAATCTCCATGGTTCCTGACTTCGTGCACTTGTCCGCCATCTCCTCGATGTCGTACTCGGGAAGGTCCGCATCCTGGAAGGAGACTGGAAGCCCGAGCTTCCTGAAGAACTCCTTCATCCTTGCGATGCCTTCAAGAGCGATGGCTTCCGGGGAATCGAAGGACATGTCGACATCCCAGACCTTGACTGCGAACTGCATGAAGCGGTTCACGTTGTGGCGGTAGACATGGGTCATCCATGCCGGATAGATGATCGAGAGACCTGCGCCATGGGCGATGTCGTAGAGGGCACTGAGCTCGTGCTCGATGGCGTGGGATGCCCAGTCCCCGACCCTGCCTGTGCTGAGGAGTCCATTGTGCGCAAAGGTGCCCGCCCACATGATCTCAGCCCTTGAGGCATAGTTAGAAGGTTCCCTGAGCACGATCGGGGCATGGTGGATGATGGTCTTCAGGGTAGCCTCGATGAGCCTGTCGGTGAAGTCGACATCAGGTTCGTTCGTGAAGTAGCGCTCGATGAGATGGCCCATGATGTCACAGGCTCCCGCCGCTGTCTGGTAGGGGGGAAGGGTGAAGGTGAGTTCGGGGTTGAGGATGGCGAAGGCCGGTCTGAGGAGTTCTGAACTCATGCCAATCTTCAGGAGTCCCTCCTCTTTGGTGAGGATTGTGCTTGTGCTCGACTCCGTCCCAGTGGCGGGAAGCGTGAGGATGATACCTACCGGGAGGACTTCAGTAATCTTCGCCTTCCCTTCAAAGAGGTCCCAAAGCTCACCATCGTAGCATGCACCTGCTGAAATCGCCTTGGCCGTGTCGCCGGCACTTCCGCCGCCAACAGAAAGGATGAAGCCAATCCCATGCTCCTTGCAGATCCGGACACCTTCGATGGCCAGTTCAAGCCGTGGGTTTGGCTTGACGCCTGGAAGCTCCATGAAGTCTATCCCGCTTTTCCGAAGGGACTCCACCACACGGTCATAGAGTCCGGAAAGTTTGATGCTTCCTCCGCCATAGACCAGAAGGACCTTGCTCGAGTAAGGAAGGATCTCTTCCCCGACGTTATTCTCTGTACCCTTTCCAAAGATGATCCTGGTGGCGTTCCTGAATGAGAAATTGCGCATTTCATCTCCTCCTTTTCAATCATACGATGCTGGTTCATTCGTCATTAAGTCAATTATAGGGTTAAAAGCCCTGTGGTACAAGGGAATCAGGAGGGGTGGTGAATGGTGGGATGCAGAAGATTGTCCTGTCCTTGATGCTTCAGGGAACGTGAGGGGAAAGAATGGAACGGAGTTCAGAGGAAAGAAGGTCAGGAAGGGCGGGGATAAAGTGGTCATGTATAGAAAACTGAGAAGCGATGGTGGTTTGGGAATGGTGGGATAAATCTGTGGAATAGATAGTGGGATAGTGGGGTGGGATAACGTGGCGGGGAGAATGCCTTGATGAGAAATGAGCAGAAGATGCGCAAATCCATGCAGATGGCATACGGGAAAGAGGGTATAAGGAAGAATTCATGAGATTCGTGGAAAAATATGCTCATTTGTGACTGAATATGGCAAAAATAATTTCGTGAAATGCTTGACATGAGCATGTAAGACGTTTACAATGGACTTAAATAAGCACAAACAAACAAATGAGAGCGCAAATGAGCATAATGTGTGTACAATATTAGGAATTGATGACAATATTGAGCAAAGCGTTAAAGTGATGAGCAATTCATGAAGAAGTTTAGCCTCGCGTGGGATGATGAAGAATTCAGGGAAAGAAGGGATAGCATGTTCGCAGAAGAACGTCAGGGAAGAATCGAGGAAATCCTCACCAGTAAGGAAAGCATCAAGGTATCGGAAATCGCGGAGATATTCAATGTCTCTGAATCCACGATCAGGAGGGACCTCCAGGAGATGGAGGAGAAGAAGCTCCTGACGAGGACTCATGGTGGTGCGGTAGGCATCAACAGGAGGAACTTCGAACCCTCCTTCTCCGAGAAGACTGAGGAGCATTCCGATGAGAAACGGATCATCGGGGAACTCGCGGCAGGCCTCATCGAGGATGGCGACACACTGATCATGGATTCCGGAACCACAACCCTGGAAATCGCGAAGTGCATCAAGGCGAAGAACCTGACGGTCATCACGAACTCCATCGATATCGCCGCGGAACTCTCTAGTAGGGAATCCGTGGAGATCATCGTGACAGGAGGCAGCCTGAGGCTGAACACCAGGGCAATGGTCGGATCCATCGCAGACGGGGTCCTCAGCAACTTCAAGGCGGACAAGGCCTTCATCGGAGCCAATGGAATCTCCGTGGAGGACGGGGTCACGACACCGAACTTCATGGAGGCCCAGACGAAGCGTGCGATGTTCAATTCGGCGAACAAGGTGTATGTGGTCTGTGACCGGTCGAAGTTCAATGAGGTGAGCTTCTCCCTCATCAGTCCGATCCGTGGGGTGACCAGCGTGATCACAGCAGGCGAAGTCGACAGGGCGATACTGGATGCGTTCTCTGATGTAGGTGTGGAGATTCTCACCAGGTGACAGGAGGGGAAGAAAAGATATGGTCATAACAGTGACACTGAATCCGGCGCTCGACAAGACGCTGACCATCGATGGCCTTGAGACCGGCGGGGTCAACCGCGTGACTTCGGTCAGGCAGGATATCGGGGGCAAAGGAATCAACGTCTCCAAGGTGCTGAGGGAATTCGGCGTGGATTCCATCTGTACAGGCTTTCTCGGAGGGATCCTCGAGGATGTCTTCAGGAAGGAACTGGAGAAGCGGGGGATACAGGCAGACTTTGTATCCGTCGAGGGAAGCACAAGGACGAACATCAAGATTGTGGACGTCATGAAAGATGAATATACGGATATCAATGAACCAGGGGCAGTCATCAGCGACAAGGAACTGGAAGCGTTCCTCACGAAGTTCGAGACCCTGGTCAGGGAAGGGGACATCGTGGTCCTTTCCGGAGGGGTGAGCCCTTCGGTACCAAAGGACATCTACAGGAAACTGACGGAACTTTCCAAAGCGAGAGGGGCTTATGTCCTTGTCGATGCGGAAGGACCGCTGCTCGAAGAGGCGCTGAAGGCGAAGCCGGATGTCATCAAACCGAATGACCGCGAGCTCTCCATGCTGATAGGCAAAGAGATCGGGTCCGACGAAGAGATCCTTGACGCCGCGAGGCAGCTGAGGATGCAGGGCATCGGGAAGGTGCTGGTCTCCCTCGGAGGAGACGGAAGCCTTCTTGTGACAGAAGATGGGGCACTTAGGGCGAAGGGCCTGAAGGTGCCGGTGAAAAGCACGGTTGGCGCAGGAGATTCCATGGTTGCCGCACTGGTCTATGCGAAGCTTAAAGGCATGACAGACAAGGAGACGCTGGGTTTTGCACAAGCCTCTGGCGCTGCAACGGTCATGCTGGAAGGCACAAAGGCATGCACACTCGATCAGGTGGAAAGCCTGCTCGAGGAATCAGAATCAAAAATCATGGAGGTAGAGTAATGTTAACAAAAGACATGTTCTCAAAAGAAAGAGTGAATTTCAACCTGCAGTCAGAGACGAAATCCGACGTCATCTCGGAACTCATCGACATCCTGGTGGCAGATGGCAAAGTGAGCGACGCGGCAGAATTCAAGAAGGCGGTCCTGCACAGGGAATCTGAATTCTCCACCGGAATCGGAATGGGCATCGCGATCCCACACGGGAAGAGCGACGCGGTAAGGGAAGCCTCCATCGTCTTCGGAAGAAGCGATAATGGCCTCGATTTCGAGAGCATGGACGACCTTCCGGCACACCTCTTCTTCCTCATCGCAGTACCAGCGGAATCCAGCGACCTCCATCTCCGTGCACTCAGCGAGATCTCAAGGAAGCTCATGCACGAGGAGATCAGGGAATCCCTCATGAAGGTCACGACCTTCGAGGAATTCATCAAGGTATTCGAATAACAAGGACACTCCCCATGACACAGTATCCATTAAACCATATAGGGAATAAAAGGAGGAAACATCAATGAAACTAGTAGCTGTGACATCATGCCCGACCGGCATAGCACATACCTACATGGCCGCGGAAGCGCTCCAGATGGCCGCAAAGAAAATGGGACATGAAATCAAGGTGGAGACCCAGGGGTCCGTAGGGGCAGAGAATGTCATCACGGAACAGGATGTCAGGGAGGCCCAGGCGGTCATCCTCGCCATCGACACCAAGGTGGACAAGACCAGGTTCGCAGGAAAACCCGTCGTCGAGGTAGCCGTCAAGGATGCCATCAAGGACGCACAGGGCCTGATCACAAGAGCCCTCGCAGCTGAGGCGCCAGTCGCCACGACTGCAGGCGTGCAGACCGCGAAGCAGCCTGTACAGAAGAAGAGAGGCGGAATCTACACCCACCTCATGACCGGCGTATCCCATATGATTCCTTTCGTTGTCGCCGGCGGAATCCTCATCGCATTCTCCTTCGGATTCGGCATCACCGCTTTCCAGACGGAAGGCACAATCGCTGCAGCCCTCATGCAGATGGGCGGAGGCACAGGCGCATTCGGACTCATGGTTCCTATCCTTGCCGGATACATCGCTTACTCCATCGCTGACCGTCCCGGACTCGTTCCTGGTATGGTGGGCGGACTCCTTGCAGGAAGCACCGGCGCAGGATTCCTTGGTGGTATGCTCGCAGGTTTCCTTGCCGGTTACACGGTGAATTTCCTGAAGAAGCTCATCAGGCTTCCAAGATCCCTTGAGGGCCTGATGCCGGTACTGATCCTTCCTGTACTGTCAACCCTGATTGTCGGACTCATCATGATCTTCCTCCTGAGCGGACCGATGAAGTTCGTCAATGATTCCATGATCGCCTGGCTCGGATCCATGAGCGGTTCGAACAGGATTGTCCTTGGCGGCATCCTGGGCCTCATGATGGCCTTCGACATGGGAGGACCGGTCAACAAGGCGGCATACACCTTCGGAGCAGCGACAATCACTGCTGGCCAGCCTTCAACCGTCATGGCCGCTGTCATGGCCGCAGGACTGGTCCCTCCACTTGCCATCGCGCTCTCCACAATCCTTGCGAAAAACAAGTACACGGAAGAAGAGAGAGAAGCAGGAAAGGCGAACTGGGCTATGGGTGCAGCGTTCATCACAGAAGGCGCAATCCCATTTGCAGCAGCTGATCCGCTGAGAGTCATCCCCTCCGTCATGGTAGGGTCTGCAATCGCGGGAGCCCTCTCCATGATGTTCAATGCCACGCTGGCTGTTCCACACGGCGGAATCTTCGTCCTGCCTATCCCGAACGCGGTTGGCAACCTTCCGATGTATTTCGTCTCCATCATCGTTGGAACCCTGGTCGGCGGATTCATGCTGGCGACACTGAAGAAGAAGTCGAAAGAGCCTACGGAAGTCATCAGCGCATAGGAATCCAACCCCGGATAAGACATTGCAATGCCAGATACTAACCCCATATAGACAAAAGAGGAAGCCTTCTCGAAAGAGAGGGCTTCCTCTTTGTCTATACCGATCCTGGCAGCATCAGGGCTGCCGACGCGCAAGACTGTTCTGCACATCCATACTGATCCTGCCGTCCTTGATCTCGATGATCCGGTCTGTCTTCTGCGCGATTCTCCTGTCATGGGTGATGACGAGGAAGGTCGTCCTGAATTTCTCGTTGATGTCCCGCATGGTGTCATAGATGACCTCGGTCGAATCCGAGTCGAGGTTTCCTGTAGGCTCATCCGCCAGGATGATCCTGGGGTTGTTGATGAGGGCCCTTGCAATGGAGGTCCTCTGCTGCTGTCCACCAGACATCTTCGTCGCGAGGTTGTCCCTGACCTTGGTCAGGCCCATGATGTCCATGAGTTCCTTGGCCCGGTCCACGGCCTCCTTCGTCACGGCACCGTGTTTGATGCGGTAAGGCATGAGCACATTCTCGAGCGCGGTGAATTCGGGGAGCAGGTAGTGGAACTGGAAGATGAAACCGATGGTCTCATTCCTGAGGGAGGCAAGCTCATTCGGCTTCATGGTGTCTGTCCGGATGTCCCCGATGAGGATCTCTCCGGAGGTCGGTCTGTCCAGGGTGCCGATGATGTTCAGGAGGGTGCTCTTGCCGGAGCCCGAGGCTCCGATGATGGAACTGAAGGAACTCTCCTCGATTTCCAGGTTGATGTCATAGAGGACCTGGGTCTTGAATTCTGTTCCGTAGATCTTGTTCAGGTTTCTTAGGGAGATGATGCTAGCCATTTCTGATTACCTCCATTGGGTCCAGTTTCGAGGAACGCCGGGCGGGAACCAGTGAGGCCACAGTCGCCGAAAGGACGGCGATGAGACCTGAGACGGCGATGAACGTCGGGTCGATGAAGAGGGCGACAACCGGTGTGCCATCAGGCCGCACCGCGAATTTCGTGAAGGAGAGGGCAAGGCCGAGTCCCAGCGCGACGCCGAGGATGGCGCCCATGATGCCGAGGATCAGACCCTGGAAGAGGAAGATGAGGCTCGCTGTGCTGTTCCTTATCCCCATGGCCTTCAGGATGCCCAGCTGCCTGGATTTCTGGAGGACGGAGATGGCAAGGACGCTTGCGATGCCGAGGATGACAGAGATGAGCACGAAGACCTGGATCATCAGGCTCGACACGCTCTGTCCGCTGAGTCCGGAGAGCAGGGAGGCGTTCTGCGCCTTCCAGTTGTCCACCTTGAGATTGGAAGGAAGGGTGCCCGCGAGCCTTTCCGCGACCAGATCGGCCTCGAAGACATCGCTGACCTGGGTCTCGATGGCGGTGACCTCGTCACCGTACTCGAAGATGTCCTGGACAAGTCCGAGGGTCGAGATCGCCCAGCTCCTGTTGAGGCTGGACACCTTGAGGTCGAAAGTTCCGGAGATCGTGACCTCCTGACGTTTGCCCATCGGGGTGAGGATCTCCACCTGGTCGCCAACCGCAAGGCCGGCCTCCTCGATGAGTTCCTTGCCGAGGATGATCTCATCGGCTCCAGGGAGGTTTCCAGAAGTGAGCGCTTCGCCCACCTTGTAGATCCCGTCCGCTGTGGTGAAGTCCAGGCCTCTCATGA
>DATISI010000431.1:0-3786 GCA_035581745.1 Clostridiaceae bacterium | reverse complement strand
GATATGTCCAAGTCCGAAGGTGACACCTGAAATCAGGACCGCCCGCTTCACACCGGATTTTCCTTCAATCGCCTGGAACAGGAATCCCCTGAAGAGCAGTTCTTCGATGAAGCCCACACCAGCCATCAGCAGGCAGAAGACCGCGATGTCCCTCATCGAGAGTGTCGGGTCGATTCCTGCGACGAACTGGATAAGGATGAGAAGAATCAGCGGTACAAAGTACAGTGTCTGCTTCATGTCCATCTTTCCAATTCGCTTCAATCCGAACCTTTCCACCCACACGTTCCTCTTCAGGTACATGATGAGGATGCCGGACAGTCCCATGAGGATCAGGGCTGTCACAAGATTCGGGATGCCTGTCTGCACCTCAAATCCATCCCCGATATTCACCCCTACAATATAGACCATAATCCACAGCACCGTATGTAGGATCGGTTTCGTTTCTATTAATTTCTTCACTTCTTTTCCTCCTCCTGACTTAATTGATATCTGATCCCTAAGAAGGCATCTTTCAGTATCTTCTCAATCTGACCTTCGGTGACGTCGAAATCATTGGTCGCGACAAGGGAAGCGATTCCATGGGTCATGAGCCAGATATCCAGGAAGAGCTGCTCCGCCTTCTCCAGGCTCAGTCCCGACATGGAGGAGACCATCTGCACAATCCCCTGGTTCTCCTCATCCTGGATCATGTCGATGATGCTCTGCCCCTTGAATTCATCAGACATGAAGAGCAGTCGGAAAAGATGTTTCTCCTTCTGCGCGAATTCCACATAGGCCAGACCGATTCCCAGGAATGGGATCTTATGGCTTTCCATTCCCCGCTGCGTATACGCGTCGTACATGTCCCTCGCCCTTTCCCGCAGTTCCTTCTTCAGGTTGTCCATGTTCTGGAAGTTCCTGAACACTGGCTGTATCGAGCAGCCCAGCACCTTCGCCACTTCCCTGGCGTTCACGCTCCCGATCCCGCTTTCTCTTGTGATATCAAGGGCGGCCTGCAGGATCGCCTCTTCTGTGATCTTTACCTTTGGTCCCATCTTTTTTCCTCCGTTTGCTAAGTATCATTCGATACGTATCATTTGTTATGTATCATCTGATATTTAATTTATCAGATGTCTTTCCTCCTGTCAACAGTTTCACAAAGAATTCTTCAAATATTTCAGACTTTTTTCTCCTCCCTTCATTTTCAACGGTTTAGAGGTGCAAATTCCCCGCTTCCGTCCCCCTTCCTTCATCTCTTCAATCCTTTGTGCATTCTATTTCCTCCACAAAAAAAGAGAACCAGTATCAACCGACACTGGTTCCGATCCTGGTTTTTTTATCTTGATTGATATTTACCCTGATTTATCTTTATTCTGATCGCATCTCCCCTGAGGTCCTGGGGTTCAGAAGTCCATCCCCTGAATTCCTGAATCATTCGCTATCCTCATCAACTCTATTCCTGCAGGTCACTTGCCATACTTCAGTAAGGCAGTCTGCTTCTCGGTCTCCTTAGTGACCTCGATGGTGTCGCTGTCATATTTCTTCACATCGTCGCACAGGGTAATGAAATCCCGGATATCCGCAATGGCATCGAATCCGAAGTCTTCGGTGCGGTAATGCATGGGAATGACCACCCTTGGTCTAATCTGCGCAATTAGGGCTTTTGCCTCTGGAGGTCCGATGGTGAAGAATCCGCCTACGGGAATCATCGCCACATCTAGCGATTTGAGCTCTTCCATCTGCTGCCAGTCAAGCTCCTCGCCGATGTCTCCGAAATGGGCGAATCTCAGGCCTTCACCTTCGAAGACATGGATATCGTTGTGGCCCCGCTTCTTTCCGTCCACCTCGTCATGGTGGCATCTCACCTTGGTGACCTTGAAAGGTGACGGTGCGGCAGGCTTCCTCAGCGTCACCGCCTGGACATAGCCATGGTCGTCATGGTTGTGACTGGTGAAAACCTCATCCGCTTCCACCCTGAGCGGCGAGAGCCCGGGAACCATCCTGTCCTTGTAGGGGTCGATGACCATGGTATAGTCTCCGTACTGGATTTTGAAGCACGAATGCCCCAGCCAGGTCACGATCAGTTTCTTTTCCATATCATACCTCCGTAAATTTGTTTTGAAACTGCCCGCATCCTGAATCGGAAGTGCAGGCATCCCGTAGTATTCCTCATTCCATTATATCCAACGATTGTTACGATTTTAAGTACAAGAACATCCTAAATCGTATCCTTTTCATCAACAGTCTGGGATATCTCCTCGACATCGACCCTCCTGCACCTCATCTGTATCGGAATATAGCACTTCTCTTAATTTCACACTTTGAATCAGGCGATTCGCTCTAATATGGATGTGCTAATGGTCTATAATAGGATTTAAGGTTTGAAAATGCGCGGAACCTATCAGGAACAGCCTGAATGAAGGTTCGAGGGATATCAGGAAATACCCCTACGGTTATGACAATGGGAATCCTGGAGCAGGCGCACTATAAAAAGAATGGGAAGTATAAGAGGGGGACAAGCATGTTAAGCAAGAAAATCAGGTCACTTATCGTCAGGACAATGGTCATGGTACTGGTCACTACCGCAGCTGTCGGATTCGCACCGACTATGGATTCCTATACTGGCGGGGTAAATTCCACCCTGGAGGTCATGGCAGCTGAAGCCAGCGGAACCGTGACGGTGACGGCAAGCAGCCTATGGACTTACAGCAGGCCCGACTGGGCAGCCAGGTCCAAGGTTGTCTATAAGGGAAACCAGTTCAGTGTGACGGAAAAGATCAGCGTGGCCGGGAGGGACATGTACAGGCTTTCAAACGGCATGTACATCACCGCGAATCCCGCCTATGTCTCGGCAAGCGTCACCACCGGTACGACGACACCCGCACCTGTAGTCACAGGATCCGTGATGGCGACGACAGCCAACCTCAACATGAGGTCTGGACCTAGCACAGGCTACAGCATCCTGAAGGTCATTCCAAAGGGTGCGCAGGTACAGGCCTCCACCCTGCAGAGCGGCTTCTACAAGGTGACCTACGGTGGAACGACAGGCTGGGCCTCCGCATCGTATCTGACCGCGGTCTCCACTGCACCTGCCCCTGCCCCTGCTCCGGCTCCAGCTCCTGTGACCTCGTATGTGAAGACAACGGCCAACCTCAACATGAGGACCGGCCCCAGCACAGGCTACGGCATCCTTGCGACAATCCCGAGCGGAACGAGGGTTCAGACCAGCGGAACATCAGGTGGATGGTACAAGGTCATCTACAACGGCAGGACCGGCTGGGTTTCTGGCAGCTATGTGGTCACCCTTTCCGGCTACAGCGAGAAGACACTCACCATCCCCTATGTCAACCAGTATGCGCCAGTCTACGCACCCATGGGCTGCGAAGGCGCGAGCCTGCTCATGGCGCTCCAGTACAAGGGCTACACCGGCGTAGGACTGAAAGCCTTCCTCGACCAGATGCCAAAAACGGACCGGAACCCCTTCCAGGGTTTTGCCAGCACGCCGTACCAGGTCATCACCGGAAATCCTCCGATCTTCCAGTCCATTTTCCCGGAACCACTCACGGCTTTTGGGAAGACCTACAGCGGAAACGTGGCTGATATCTCAGGATATGACACCAATCAGCTCAAAGCGGAAATCGATAAAGGGAACGCCGTCGTGGTCTATGTGACCACCAGGAACTACGAGACTCCGAAATGGTTGGTCTATGACATGGGCGAAGCGGGCAGCGTCAACATCGTGGACAACATGCACGTCATGGTCCTGACGGGATACAACTCCGATGGAGAATACCATGTCACCGACCC
>DATISI010000430.1:0-3021 GCA_035581745.1 Clostridiaceae bacterium | reverse complement strand
GTTTACGACGAGGAGGAAATCCTCTTCCCCGAACCTGTAGACGAGGATATCGTCAACGATTCCACCGTCCTCCCTGCAGAGGTAGGTGTAGAGCACCTGGTTGTCCGTAAGCTTTGACGCATCATTGGTGATGAGGTGATTGGTGAATGCCAGGGCATCCTTTCCTTTATCCGTGATTTCGCCCATGTGAGACACATCAAAAAGTCCTGCATCGGTTCTCACCGCTTCATGTTCCTGCAGGATTCCCTTGAACTCTATGGGCATGTACCAGCCAGCGAAATCCACCATCCTGGCACCGTATCTGTTGTACTCCTCAACCAAGGGAGTCTTTTTTAAACCGTCCACGTTATTCCTCCTCAGTTTATATATTTTCCTACATAATAATAATAACATGTTAAACTTCTTATTCAACGTCTTCCCTGTAATAGTTTACAAAGTCCGGCAAAATAATTTTTTAACATGTCCACATGTGCGCCATTGGAGCACACCAGGAAGAGATTCTCTGTCCAATCCGTCTGTGGTTAACAGATTGTTAAAATTACGTCATTAATGTTCAGATTAGTTAATTATTTCGCATGTCGGTCCTGAATCTCTGTCTTTCAATCCCTACCCATATCGTACCATATCTTTACATATTTATGCCATATTGACAAACGAATCATTTATCCGGAATCTTGTATTTTTCATGACCATAGTTCACACCATACCCAGCTTCGTCAGTCCTTGAATTCCGGGAAAGTTTATGTAAACGGCTAGCATTCCACTATCAGACGTAAACTTTCTGTGCGAGTTATGAATAAACGATAGCCAATAAGATAAGCTTCTGTTATTCCGTTATATTGCTGACGCTTATTGCTTATAATTGACTCATGAAATAAAACTGAGGTGATTGATATGATGAATTACAACCTGCTTATAGGCGGGGCAGCGGGTCAGGGCATGGAAACCCTGAGTTCCCTCCTGTCCACGATCCTGCAGAGAAAAGGTTATGAACTGTTCACGCTCCAGGATTACATGTCAAGAGTGCGCGGCGGACACAATTTCTTCCAGATCAGATTTTCCGACAAAGCCCTTGATTCCCACAGCGAGGAGCTCGATGGGATCATCGCGCTCAACCAGGAGACCGTGGACCTCCACATCGCCCGTTTGAAACCGGAAGGTTTCATCATCGGTGACGATGATATCTCGATTGATGATCCAAGGCTCATCACCATCCCCACGAAGAAGATCGCGACGGAACTCGGCAATCCGAAGGTCGCATCCGCAGTGCAGCTTGGTGCTGTGCTGAAACTTTTCGACCTCGATTCCGAGTATCTCGATGTCCTCCTGAAGGAACGGTTCAATGAGAAGGTCGTGGAACAGAACCTGCAGGCCTTCGAAAAGGGCCATGAACTGGTGGAGCCGAAGTATGAGAAGGTCTCCGTCAGTCCAAAGAGCCGGATCCTCCTCCAGGGAAATGACGCCATCGCCCTTGGCGCTCTGGCCGCTGGGATGAAATTCTACAGCGCTTATCCCATGACGCCATCGACCTCGATCATGAGCTACCTGGTCAAGGTGGCCTCAAAGGCCAAAGTGGTCGTCGAACAGGCGGAAGATGAGATCGCAGCCATCAACATGGCGATCGGTGCTTCCTATGCCGGTGTACGTGCCATGACAGGCACTGCGGGCGGCGGTTTCTCCCTCATGGTGGAAGCCCTCGGAATGTCGGGCATCACGGAGACTCCGCTGGTCATCGCGATCATCCAGAGACCTGGTCCTGCGACCGGACTTCCCACGAGGACCGAGCAGAGCGACCTGAAATTCGTCATCAACGCCTCCCATGGAGAGTTCCCGAGGATGGTCATCGCGCTCAGGAACCCAGAGGATGCCTTCTACCAGACTGTCAGGGCATTCGACCTGGCTGACAAGTATCAGATTCCCGTCATGATCCTCGGTGACCAGTACCTGGCAGACTGTACGAGGACCATGGAAGCCTTCGACATCGACAGCATCGTCATTGACAGACATATGAGCGATGGCGAGGAATACAGGTCTGGCAAGGAATACAAGCGATATGAACTCACAGAGTCCGGGATTTCAGACCGCATCATCCCAGGAAAGATTCCAGGGACCGCGGTGAATTCTGACACGGATGAGCATGATGAGTATGGAAATATCACTGAAGCCGCAGACGTCAGGATGAACATGGTGGAGAAGCGTGCGCGCAAGTTCGAGCTCCTGAAGAAGGAAATCCAGGAACCAGACCTCGTGGGAGAAGAGAACATGGACGTCCTCCTGGTCGCCTGGGGAAGCCTGGACAGCCCTGTGAAGGAAGCCATCGGACTGCTGAACGAGGAAGGGAAAGAGAAGTACGGCGCACTGGTCTTTGGAGACATCTGGCCATTCCCTACAGCCCGTCTCATCGAGAAGATGAAATCCGCGAAGAAGGTCATCAACGTCGAACAGAACTACAACGGTCAGCTCGCGGACCTCATCCGCGAAGGGACAGGCCTATCTGTCACAGGCAGCGTCCTGAAATATGACGGCAGACCACTATCTGGCAAGACCATCGCGAAAGCCGTAAAGGAGGCACAATAATGGAGAACAAGAAAGAGTTCATCACCTTTGAGACAGCCTGGTGCCCCGGATGCGGAGATTACGCCATCCTGGAGGCATTGAAGGAAGCGCTTACAGAACTTGGGCTGAGCCCTCATGAGGTCCTCGTTGTCGGGGGAATCGGACAGGCGGCCAAGACACCCCAGTATATCAACGCGAACGGTTTCGAGAGCCTTCACGGAAGAGCCCTCCCACCTGCAGCAGCTGCGAAAATCGCGAACCAGAACCTCACGGTCATCATCGATACCGGAGACGGCGATTCCTACGGAGAAGGTGGAAACCACTGGCTCCACAACATCAGAAGGAATGTCAACATGAGCCACTTCGTCCATGACAACCAGGTCTATGGACTGACAAAAGGACAGGCGTCACCGACGTCAGACCTGAAATCCGTCACGGATTTCACGCCTGATGGCGTGACCACGC
>DATISI010000429.1:0-3524 GCA_035581745.1 Clostridiaceae bacterium | reverse complement strand
AACATGATCATCGCGTACAACTCCGACAAGGTATCCGATGCGGATGCACCGAAGACCTGGGAAGACCTTCTTGACCCGAAATGGAATGGAAAGATCGCCATCCCGAACCCACTCCTGTCAGGATCAGCATTCGCCTCAGTGGCAGCGATCTCAGACAAGTACGGATGGGAATATTTCGCGAAGCTGAGAGAAAACGGCGCAATCGTCGAGAAAGGCAACTCTGCCGTTCAGGCGAAGCTCCTTACTGGCGAATATGAAGTGGCCATGATCCTTGAGGAGAACATCCTTAAAGTCGCGGACGCAGGCGAACCAGTCAAGATCGTCTATCCTGCAGACGGAACCATCGTCATCCCAAGCCCGATCGCAGTCTTCAAGGACAGCAAGAACATGGAAGCCAGCAAGAAGGTCATGGAATGGTTCCTTTCCAAAGAAGGACAGCAGCTTATCGTCAAGGGATGGATGCACTCTGTAAGAGAAGACGTTGAATCTCCAAAGGGCGCAGACAAACTGTCCAGCTTCATCGGAACGAAGATGGACACCAACTGGGAAAAATTCTCCAAAGAGGCCGAAAGCATCAAGACCACATTCAGCAAGACCTCACTGGAATAAGTTTTAGCATATCAGCATGGATAAGGTGAAGGGATTCCCTTCACCTTATTCTCACGATATCAACTTGATGAAAAAGGAGACAGAATCCAATGGATCACAATTCATACGTCGCAGAAGAGAAGAAGAGGTCATGGAATCCCGTGAAGGACGGCATCAGCCTCAAGACCTTCATGATCGGGATCAGCGTCGCGGTCCTCGTGTTCTTTGTCCTGGTTCCCATGATCAACCTGGTGCTTAGAAGTGTCATTGTGGACGGCAGTCTGGACTTCAGCAATTATTCCTCCGTTTATTCAGCTTCCGTCAACTGGAATGCCCTGCTCAACACCGTGAAGCTTGCGGTCCTGACGATGCTCCTCAGCCTGGTCATCACCTTTCCACTCGCATGGCTTGTGGGCAGGACGGACCTTCCAATGAAGAAGTTCTTCAGGACGCTTTTCATCACGACCTATATGATCCCTCCCTATGTGGGCGCGATCGCGTGGACGCAGCTCCTGAACCCAAGAGTGGGCTACCTGAACAAGATCCTGGTCAGCGTGTTCAACCTCAGTGCCTCGCCCTTCAACATCTATACCATGGGCGGACTGGTCTGGGTGCTCACCCTGTTCTATTCTCCATTCGCCTTCATCACCATCTCGAGGGCGCTTGAGAAGATGGACCCGACCCTGGAAGAGGCCGCAAGGATCTCCGGAGCGTCTCCACTCAAGACCCTGACCACGATCACGATTCCCCTCATGCTGCCGAGCATCCTTGCAGGAGGACTCCTTGTCTTCATCGCTGCGGGATCCTGTTTCGGAATCCCTGCCATCGTGGGCATGCCTGGTGGAATCGACGTCATCACCACAAGGATCGTGTCCTATGTCTTCATGGGAACTGGTAAAGGCATCCAGCAGGCGACAGCCCTTGCAGTAGCGCTGATGCTGATCGGAAACCTGGTCCTTGGAATCACGGGGTTCATGCAGAACAAGCGTGACTATGTGACAATCTCCGGAAAATCCACCCATCCGAACATCGTGGAGCTTGGCAGGGCGAAATGGCCGATATTCTTCGGGACCTCCATCTATGGCCTCATCGCCGTGTTCATCCCCCTGGGCTCGATCCTCGTCACTTCGATGATCAAGTCCCTGTCGAAGCCCATCTCGCTCAGCAACCTTTCCCTGAACAACTGGAGCATCATCATCACGAGGAGCCAGTTCATGGAGCCGATCCGGAACAGCTTCATCACCGCCACCATCGCCGCGACCGTCGGAACCCTGCTGGCACTCATGGTCTCTTACCTTTATGTCAAGACGACCATGAAGTTCAAGGCTGTTCCTGACTATCTCGTCACCCTGGGTGGTGCGACCCCGAGCGTGGTCATCGCGCTGGCGCTCATCATCGGCTTCTCCGGACAGCTTGGGCTGAACCTTTATTCCACCCTTGCAATCCTGACCGTCGCCTATGTCGTCAAATACCTGACCATGGGTGTCCGGACCATCTCCGCATCCATCGCCCAGGTGCACATCTCCCTCGAGGAGGCGGCCCTGAATTCGGGTGCGAACTTCTTCCAGGCCTTCAGGGACATCATGATCCCATTGATCAGGCCTTCCATCATCGCAGGATGGTTCCTCATCTTCATGCCTTCCTTCTATGAGCTGACCATGTCGATCCTTCTCTATGGCTCGAGGACAAAGACAATCGGTGTCCTGCTCTATGAGCTGGAGACCTATGCGGACCCGCAGAGCGCATCTGTGCTGGCTGTCCTCATCCTCACCGTCGTCCTTGTCGGCAACATGATCATCAGGAAAATCTCCAGAGGAAATGTAGGGATCTAATATACTAGTTAGGATGTGAAATCAATATGTCACAGGTAATACTCCAGAACATCACAAAGAAATTCGGTGACGTGACCGCAGTAAGCAGCTTCAACGCCACAATCGAGGACGGGGAGTTCGTTTCTGTCCTGGGACCTTCAGGCTGTGGGAAGACGACCATCCTGAGGATGATCGCAGGCTTCGAGAAGGCGACAGACGGGATCATCCACATCGGGGACCGCATCATCATGCGTGCGGAGAAGTCGAAGATGATCGACTTCATCCCACCGGAGAAGAGAGGGATCGGAATGGTCTTCCAGTCCTACGCCGTATGGCCGCACATGAATGTGTTCGACAATGTGGGCTATCCCCTGAAAATCAAAAAAATGAAGAAAGATGACATCAAAGCGAAGGTCGCTATGGCCCTTGATATGGTGCATCTCAGTGAATATGCGGACAGGATGCCAAGCCAGCTGTCCGGCGGACAGCAGCAGAGGGTGGCCCTTGCAAGGGCGCTGGTGCTTGAACCGAAGCTCCTGCTCCTCGATGAGCCGCTGTCCAACCTGGACGCGAAGCTCCGTGAGTCCATGCGTTTCGAGATCAAGGAACTGCAGAACAAGCTTGCCATGACCGTCGTCTATGTCACCCACGACCAGAGCGAGGCGATGGCCATGTCCGACAAGATCATCGTCATGAACCGCGGGGTCATCCAGCAGATTGGCACCCCGGTAGAGATCTATGAGCATCCTGCCAACGAGACCGTCGCTGACTTCATCGGACTGGTCAACTTCATCGACGCGCAGGTCGGAAAAGATACTGTGCTTGTCCCAAGACTTGGTGTCGACTTCAAGGGTTCCTATGGATTCGAAGGGGATGGGATCATCGCCATCCGTCCGGAGAACCTCGAGATCACCTCGGGTCCATCCGATATCCAGGGCATCCTCGAAGCCCGTTCCTACCTCGGAGACTCCGTGGACTACAGGATCAGGGTGAAGGATGAGGTCCTGAGGGTGTTTGGAACCGCGGAGAACATGAACGAGTTCCAGATTGGGGATATGGTGAACCTCAAGATCAACAAGATGCTGGTCTTCCCCGTGAAAAAGAATTAGACTGCCCGGAAGAACC
>DATISI010000428.1:0-1690 GCA_035581745.1 Clostridiaceae bacterium | reverse complement strand
ACCTTGTCCCCGAAGAGGTTGTGGATCGCCAGGGATTCCAGCTCGTCATTCATCGGTGTGCTGGTTCCGTGGGCGTTGATGTATCCGACTTCTGAAGGTTCGACGCCTGCTTCTAGCAGGGCCTTCTTCATGGCCATGAATCCACCAAGACCTTCAGGATGTGGAGCGGTGATATGATGGGAGTCGGATGTGGAGCCGTAGCCCACGACTTCCGCATAGATCTTCGCGCCTCTTGCCAGTGCACCTTCCAGTTCTTCGAGGACGAGGATTCCTGCGCCTTCGCCCATGACGAAGCCCTTCCTGTCCTTGTCGAAAGGAATGGATGCCCTATCCCTGTCGTCCGTCTCATTGAGCGCCTTCATGTTGGCGAAACCTGCGATGGCCATCGGGCTGATGGAGGCTTCTGAGCCACCTGCGATGACGACCTTGGAATAACCATGCTTGATGGAGCGGAAAGCCTCACCAATGGAATGTGTTCCGGATGCGCATGCGCTCACCGGTGCGAAGGAGGAACCCATCGCATGGAACCTGATGGAGACTTCTCCAGCAGCCATGTTGATGATGTTCATCGGGATGAAGAACGGGGATACCCTTCCAGGTCCCTTCTCGACATACTTTCCGACATTCTCCTCCATGGTGTGGAGACCGCCGATTCCTGAGGTCACGAATACGGAGATATCGAAAGGATCGTAGCTCTCTTCGGTCAGACCGGAATCCGTGTACGCTTCATTTGCCGCGACTACCGCAAGCTGTGTGAACCTGTCCATCCTTCTTGCATCTTTCTTCCCTACCGCTTCTGCGACATCGATACCCTTGATTTCGCCTGCCAGTTTGGCTTTGAAATTCTCGGTGTCGAAAGTCGTGATCACGTCGATCCCGTTCTTTCCTTCTTTGAGACCCTTATTGAATTCTTCGACATTATTACCGATCGGAGTGATTGCCCCGATTCCTGTTACCACTACTCTGTACATCATTTTCCTCCTACATGCTCATTCCGCCGTCTACGGCGAGGACCTGTCCTGTGATATAAGAACTTTCAGGTTTTGAAAGGAAGAGTACCGCATTCGCGATGTCCTCCGTCTTGCCCAGGGAATTCAATGGGATGGTTCCGAGGATGCCTGTCTTCACGGTGTCGCTGAGCACATCCGTCATCTCGGTCTCGATGTATCCCGGCGCGACCGCGTTGCAGGTGATTCCACGTTTGGAAAGTTCCCTTGCGACGGATTTCGTCAGTCCGATGATCCCTGCTTTCGAGGCACTGTAATTCGCCTGTCCGGCATTGCCGAGGATTCCCGATACGGAAGAGATGTTGATGATCCTGCCATAACGCTTCTTCACCATGTAGCCGCTGCATTCCTTGATCATGTTGAAGGAACCGGTCAGGTTGACATCGATGACCCGCCTGAAATCCTCCGACTTCATCCTGAGGAGCATGCCGTCCTTTGTGATGCCTGCGTTGTTGACGAGGACATGGATGCTGCCAAAGGCTTCGATCGTCTTCTTCACGATGTCCTTCGCGTCATCTTCACTCGAGACATCGCCCTTCACGGTGATGAAGCTGGCGTCCATCGCCTTCAGTTCCTCGATGAGGTCAAGGGGTTCCCTGCTCGTGTAGTTCACGACCACGTTGTAGCCTGCTGTAGCGAAATCCTTTGCGCACTGCGCTCCGATCCCTCTTCCGCTGCCTGTT
>DATISI010000427.1:0-2337 GCA_035581745.1 Clostridiaceae bacterium | reverse complement strand
CCTGGCCCTTTCGGCAGCCTATCCCATCTTCGATGCGGAGGGTGTGCTGCAGGGTGTCCTTGGTACCCATTTCATCCTGTCCGATATCAATGCGTTCCTGAAGAAAATTGTGGAACCCAAGAACGCTTCGGTATTCATTTTTGAGAAGAACACCGGTGAAGTCATCGCAAGCACCAGGAATATGCCCAAGTTCATGGCGTACCCGGACAAACCACTGGAGAGGGTCACGATCGACCAGCTGGAGAATGACCTTTTCTCGAAGGCATACCAGGAATATCAGGCATCTTCAAAGAAGGATTTCGTCGTCGACGCTGAAGATGACAGCCACAGTGTGAATATCGTGGAATACCAGAAGAATGGGCTGGACTGGATTGTCATCACCGCCATTCCTCATGGCCAGTTCATGGTGCCGATCATGAGAGGGTTCGGTTTCTCCCTTGTCTTCGTCCTTGTTGCGCTTCTGGTGTCGCTTGCGCTCCTGGTGAGGAACTCCAACATTATCCTCAAGCCAATCGACCACCTGGTGGAGACCGCAGGAAAGTTCTCAGAAGGCGACTTTTCCCAGCGCGCGGTGGTCTTCAAGGATGATGAGATTGGAAAACTGTCCCATGCCTTCAATAGCATGGCAGATAAGTTAAATGCCCATATGAACCTTTCGGAAGAGAGGGTCAAAGTGAGAACATCGGAGATCGAGAAGGTGAACACGGAACTCACTGAAGCATCAGCTCGGTTACGCCATACCATAGATTCTATAGGCAGAGGTTTCATCTCGACAGACAGATTTGGAGACGTGGCGATGATGAACAAAGAAGCGGAAATCCTTACGGGATGGTCCCAGGACGATGCCGTCGGAATGCCCTTCCAAGACGTCTTCCATGTGATCAATGCGGAAACCGGAGAGCGGTGCCACAACCTGGTCATCAGGGTGTTTGAAGATGGAGAGCAGGTGGAATTCCATTGCGAGCCAACCCTGGTCACAAGAGACGGAGAGGAGATTTCCATTGAAGGAATCGCTTCACCTATCCAGGATGAGAAAGGCAGGCGAAGCGGTGTGGTGATCCTGTTTGCGAAGAACAAAGAGCAGAGAATAGAAAAACTGCGAAGCATCTCCTCATAAGGAAGCTCAATCCCATATGGCTATTGAAAAGATAACGAAAAGAAATCATGGACAGCCTCTGTCCTGCGCTGCAGGACAGAGGCTGTCTTTCTAATTTGGAAATGAAATGTGTCCAGGATGTTGTAAAGCGCTTGTGAAAAGGCTATCATGGCATTAAGGAAGGGTGAGGGTCTGGTCCTCTTTCTGGAATTAACAGAAAGGGATCAGATGAACACCTAAAAGGAATCTTACTTCAGCGCAGCAAAGGAGGATTATGATGGCAAAGGAAATGGAACCAAAAGGACAAGGGACGAAAGAAAACCCATGGATGTTGAAGACTCCGCCCCTGACATCAGATTTCACGATGCATAAGGAGATGAAGGAAGGGAAGGAAATCCTGGTCTGCACAGTAGGGAAGACCGTCCTGCACTATGATGCCAGGTGCATCCATGACCTGCATGAGATGCTGAAGGAACATGGTGACTGGATGGAACTGGGAAGCGCGGATGAGCAGAAACCAGCGAAAGCGGATACGGTAGAAGCCTGGGGACGGTCGGAGAGCAATCCGGTCGGCGGATGGTATGGCCTCAAGAAAGGCCTGAGGGGACGGTTTGGCATGTACATCCCGCCACTGATGGAAGCCCTGGGTCTTGCCGAACTCACCCATGAGCCAAAGGGAAACCGGATGAGAGCGATATAACCTGGACGTTATAAGACCTGATGTCAGTCTGGAAATGGAAGAATGACTTTCAAAGACGATGACTGCATGAACCTGGATGATGAAGATGGGAAGGATGAGATTACGGATGAATATCTTTTTGAGAATGCTGATTGCTGCGGTGCTTCTGATTCTTACTGTTGGCTCGGGAATCTGGAGGAGCAGTCTTGGAAAACCCTATAAACCCATGCTTTTCAACTTCCATAAAGTCATCGCCTATATCACGCTAGCGAACATGGCTTTCTTCATCATCAGTCTCCTTGGAATCGGGAGCCTGGAATTGATATCTGTCCTCATGCTTCTCCTGGGGGGATTGTCGGTACTTGCCTTGCTCGTTTCAGGGGTCATGCTGAATAATGACAAATTTTCCTGCGATCAGTCCACGAAGATCCATTCTGTCGCTTCAGCTCTGGCGATTTTCTCCATTGGCATCTTCCTCTTCATGAGGGTCTGGGGAAGCATCGGAATTCCTGTATGATCAAACCTCCTCAACTCCTTGTTCTCCAAGGGAGGCAGGCGGAAC
>DATISI010000426.1:0-4942 GCA_035581745.1 Clostridiaceae bacterium | reverse complement strand
ACCGCTGCGAGCGGGATGATTCCGAGGAATAGTCCGCCAAGCCCGGAGAGGGCGATAAGGAGGACAGAGAAACCAGTGACCAGGGTGTATCCTATTCCCGCTCCGATGGACTTCCATCCAGGGTGTCCGATGTAAACGGTGGTCGGGAACGGACAGCCGAAGAAGCTTCCGACGATAGAGGAGAACCCATTGGCAAGCATGATGTTCCTGACATTGTAGTCATCACCAGCCGCTGCCGCGGATTCGATGTTCTCCAGGGTGAAGATGAAGTTCGTCACACCCAGTGGTACCGCTGAGGCCAGGAAGATGAACGCTGGTGGGATTCCGAGGAAGAGGTCAGCGAACTGTGGAATCGGAAGGGAGAACCCTACGGTCTTCAGGCCTTCTGTGATTCCTGCAGGATCCATCTGTCCGAACAGCCATGCCAGGATGGTTCCAACGGCGAGGATCAGGAATCCGGTTGGGATCCTGCCGAAAATCGGCTTCTTTCCAAACCAGTTGATGAAGATCACAGCCAGGACAACGAAGGAGACATAAGGGGCTTCAAACGACTGCAGGATGGGATTCATCGCAAGCAGCAGCAGTCCGAGTCCGGCAAGACAGGAGAGCAGCACCGTTCTTGGGATGATCCTTCTCAGCCAGTCGCCGATGAAGGCTCCGGAAAGCTCAACGAGGGATTCCAGGAAACACCAGCCGAGGGCGACCCTCCATGCGTAGTACACGTCGCCTGTCGACCTTGCAATCGGCAGGATGACGAGGAACACGACGAGGAAGATGGACGGCGCGCTTGGCCCGGAGGGCAGCGCAGTGACATCGGTCCTTCCAGTCTTCTTCGCCAGATTCCTTCCGGCATACCAGTAGAAGAAACCTGCGAGGAAAATCGCCAGTCCGAAGCCTGGTGCAATCCTTTTATAGACGAATTCCGCAGGCATCCCCACGGTGAAGATTAATAGTCCGGCCATAGTGAAATAGTTCGTAAGATTGTTTGCCAGAAGACCGAAGTAAGCACCCCAGTCCCCTTTTTTCCAACCGATCAATTGAGCCATAATAGACCTCCTTAAATATGATGTTCATGATGAGGGCTAATGTGCGATCCTTTCCTTCCCTCCATTGGGATCCCTAGGGTGGACGGGAGGAAACCGATACACACATTCTCTTTCATCACCAATTCTATACATTGTAAACATTTGCAGCATGATACCAAACAACCTAAGATTCCACAAAGCTCTTGTGCACTTTGTACAAATCGATTGAATTTATCCCCATTATTCCCTATAATGGGTGGCAATGAGTCCTGTTAAGCAGAATACGATTCTGCCCGGCAGGATTACGTCCTGCCAGGTCAGGACATATCTGTACGTCACGACAAATAGCAGGTGTCCCTTCATAGGGCGCACCATATGAGGTGGATAATGTTAACAGTAAGGCAATTCCTGAACCTTCCCCCGTTCCGCGAGTTCAAACTGGTCGCCGGGGAAAAGGGACTGGACAATATAATCTCGACGGTCAACATCATGGACAATCCCGATGCCCTGGACTGGTTCTCCCCCGGCGAGATGCTTCTCACCTCGGGGTACTTCTTCAAGGACAGCCGGGAAATCCAGGACAGCATCGTCAGTCAGCTCCGGAGCATCAACTGTCCGGCCCTCTGCATCAAGCCCAGACGCTACCTTGGAACCATCCCGCAGAACATGATCCTGCTTGCGGAAAAACTGAACCTTCCGGTCATCGAGCTTCCTTACGGCATGGCGTTCGCCAAAATCTCCTCGCTTGTCATGGAGGAGATCTCCGAGAAGTATGACGTGCTGAACAAGAAGTCCCTGGACATCCATGAGGCGTTCTTCAATATCTCTCTCCAGGGAGGTGCCCTCCCTAAAATCTGTTCCAGCCTTTCTGGCATGCTGGAGAACCCTGTCATCCTTCTGGACCGTTACTGGAACATCCTCCACTGGACCGAACTCCCGGATGACCCTTTCCCTCTCGGCGAAGCGCTGGACCTCAGGGTGAATGAGCCCTTTGTCTCAGCTGATTTCACCAGGACCCTTCCACCTGAGTTCGAGAACCTTCAGAAGCCCGTCGCAAGACAGGTCGACATCGGGGGGAACATGGTGGAATGTGTCATCATGCCGGTCTTCATCTCCAATGTACATTACGGATTCATCCTGGTCTGGAAGACCTTCCGCGACCTTACGGACATCGACTATATCGCATTGGAGAATGGCGCCATGGCTTTCGCCCTGGAACGGATCCGGAACGCTGAACTGGAACGTACCAAGAACCGGATCAGGCGTGATTTCTTCGATGAGCTCCTGACTGGAAAGATCCAGTCCACGGAAAACCTCCAGTATCTCTGTGACCTCCATGGCATCAACCCAAGCCTGTGGTATACGCCCATCGTCTTCAATCTGGAGTTCACCAGTACGGAAAGGGCCACAGACCTGATTGAACGGAAAAGGAGCGAAGACGCCCGGGTCAAATCCTTCCTCCACTTCATCGAGGGCTATGCCCGGAACAAGGGCATCATCCTGCTCTGCTTCAGCCAGAACAGCCAGGTTATCATGCTCCATGGAAGGAAATCGGGAATCCTCCCGGTGAACACCCAGGAGATCAAGGACCTCACCCTCGAGCTCCTCGCCTCTTCAAAGGAGGAGGCCGAGGTCAGCGCTGAGGAAATCACCATCAAGGCCGGAATCGGAAGGACATCGAAAAGCCTTCTCGACCTCAGCAAGAGCTTCATCCAGGCCCAGGAAGCCCTGAGGCTCGCACGGAAAGCATCGGGCCCCCGCTGCGTGTGCCATTATGAGGATTTCGTGGTACACCACTTCCTCGAAGAGAATGTCAGTGTCATGGAGATGCGCAAATTCTTCGAGAACGCCCTGGGGCCACTCTTCGACTATGACCAGAAGCATGGCAGCGAGCTCATCTTCACCCTCGAGACCTGGATCTCCCACCACTTCAATGTGGCGGAGACGGCGAGGGCCCTGTTCACCCACCGGAACACCCTGCTTTACAGGATGGAGCGGATCAGCAAGGTGTTGCAGTCGGACCTCAAGGATCCTGAGGAACTTCTGAAATTCCAGCTTTCCCTCAAGATTTACAGGCTTCTCGAGCTCGGAAGATAGGAAGGGACCATCCTAACCTCTTCTTCACTTAAAACGCCTGATCCCTTAACCGGTCGATCATACAAGAAGTGTAGAACAGACCCGCATGCTGCCAGATTGTGGCATCATGCGGGTCTGCGCTGCTTTACAGATTCTTATCCAGACAGGTCAGGCGGTGATCCTTGTTCCCGTCTCTCCGCGGACAGCTTCACTCAGCTTGTCGATGGAGGTGATGATGGCGGTGCCCCTGCCATTCTTGACATAGCCCATCGCGGCATCGATTTTTGGACCCATGCTTCCTGCGGGGAACTGGCCGTCTGCCATGTGGCCTTCAGCCTCCAAGAGGTTCATGGTATCGAGGAAACGCTGTGATGGTTTGCCGAAATTCACGGCCACTTTCTCCACACCGGTCAGGATGATGAGGAAGTCCGCATCGATTTCTGACGCCACGAGCGCTGAAGCATAATCCTTGTCGATGACCGCTTCCACGCCACGGATGACCCCATTCTCTTCGACAACGGGGATTCCGCCTCCGCCTACGGCGATGACAAGGTAGCTGTTGTCCGTTAATGTCCTGATGATGTCCTTTTCGAGGATATCCACGGGTTTGGGTGAAGCCACCACGCGTCTGTAGCCTCTTCCGCTGTCTTCCTTCATGATGTATCCCTTGTCTTCTGAAAGCTTCTCCGCTTCCATGAGGGTGAAGAACGGTCCTACCGGTTTTGTCGGGTTCAGGAACCTCGGGTCATCGGCATCCACTCTGACCTGGGTGACGACCGCTGCGATTTTCCTGTCGATCCCTCTCTCCTTCATCTTGTTCATCAGGGCCTGTTTGATGATATAGCCCAGGAGTCCCTGTGTCTCCGCTCCGCAGGCATCCATGCTGTAGGATGGCGTGAGCGCCTTGGCCGCCTCTCCCCTGATCATGGAATTCCCTACCTGAGGTCCATTCCCATGGGTGAGCACCACATTGTATCCTTCCTCGATGAGGTCCAGGATCGGGTCACAGCTCTTCATCACATTCTCGAACTGCTCCTCGATGGTTCCTCTTTGTCCTTCCTGTATGATGGCATTTCCGCCTATGGCGATTACCGCTGTCTTATTCATCAACATCTTCCTTTACTCTCTTCGTTAAACGATTGCAGAAGACATGTGGTCTTCCGGGATTCCAGCGCTTCAGGGGTGAGTCTGAAGGGAATCGCGGTCCTGCATTTCCTCTGCAATCATTCTCATGTCTACCTTAACATAGAAGAAAAACCAGGATAATGAGCAGAAGAACCAAAAAACAGGCATTTCCACTGTGCACTTTGACCAATAATGACCTTTCAAGTGAGAAATCCCTTCCTGACAGATTCACCAACTCCTTTTTTTCCACAAGTTCTCGAAAATAACCTTTGCACCATTTCTGTGTGTTATTTTTTTGTCATCCCTGCTTCATATTCTTCACCAGTCTTTAACCATATTGTCTCTATTTCTATACCAATTCCCGTGGATTTGAGCGTAGGATGAAATCAAAGGAAGGAATGGCGACTGAAGCTCCAGGGCTTCAGTCCCATCCCATGGATAAACAACGGAACAGCCTTAAGAGGAGGTAATCTTATGCGAAAGCAAGGCAATATGAAGAAGTTGCTGATTACTGCGCTGTCCCTGCTTGTCTTCACAATTGGTGTATTCAGCATGAACCTCGCGCCTCAGGGAAACGGATTTAGAATCAATCAACGCATTGAAGCTTTCGCTGAAGAAACCAGGGTCACTACAGCCAACCTCAATCTCCGGACAGGACCTGGAACCAGTTATGCTGTAATCCTGGTCATTCCGAAAGGGGCGACGGTTGCGGTGAC
>DATISI010000425.1:0-1950 GCA_035581745.1 Clostridiaceae bacterium | reverse complement strand
GGCATAGACCAGGTGGAGACGATTATACTCCAGCTTCACCAGGTTCTCCAGCGTCACATCGATGTTGCTGCTGTTCGCGAAATGGTCGTCGATGATGATGAACTCCCGGTCATAGACGTACTGGAACCGTCGTTCCACGCCTGTGAAGTGCTTCAGTCCCGCCTGGATGGCTTCGACGGGTACTCCGTCGATCAGGGCGATGGAGATGACACTGAGGGCGTTTGTGATGGAGTGGTAGCCGGGAACCCCGAGGTTCACCATGAAGCTGCCCTTCTTCACCGTTCCCGAGATTCCAGCGATATCCTCTTTGATGATGACTTCCAGGACAGGCTTCCCTGCCTCGAGGTCATATCTCCCACAGGAGATGTCTGCGCTTCTGTCCTTCACGGAATAGGTCACGACCTTCGCCCTGGTCTTGTCGACCAGGCTTTTCGCATAGTCATCATCCAGGTTCAGCACCGCGAAGGTCTTTTCCTTCGCTTTGGTGATGAGACTGGACTTCGCCTCGAAGTACTTCTCGAAGGTGCCATGCTGGTCGATATGTTCCCTGCTGAAGTTGTTGAAGGCCACGATATCGAAATCGACATCATTCACCCGGTACTGTTCCAGCGAAGAGGAGGAGACTTCCATAGAGACCTTCTCGATCCCCTTCTCCTTCATGATGCTGAAGTAGCGATGGATGTCCGAGGCATCCGGCGTGGTCATGGAGGAGGCGATGTGCTCGTCGCCGACCTTGATCCGCACGCTGCCGAAGACGCCGGTCTTGAAGCCCGCTTCCTGATAGATGCTGTCCAGCATGTACGTCGTCGTGGTCTTTCCGTTTGTGGCGGTGATGCCCACGACCCCCATCGCTTTGGATGGCGAACCGTAGAAGGTGTCACAGAGCTTTGACAGGGCTTCCCTTGCGTTCTCCACCCGGTACTGGGGCAGAGCGATGCCTTCATCGAAAGTCTCCACAACAGCCGCAGAAGCGCCTGCTTCGTCGACTGAGGGAAGGAAGCTGTGTCCGTCCCTGTAGTGCCCCTTGATGGCCACGAACAGGGCACCATCTCCCGCTGCACGGGAATCCACGGTGACTTTCGTCACCTCTTTTTCTTCATTTCCATTCCTTGTTTCCAATATCCTTATGCCTTCAAGAAGGCGCTTGATCTCCATAATTTCACCTGCTGTCCTTATAAACTTTCCATTACAATATTACCATATCCCTTCATGGATGGGAAAAGATAAATGGGGAGAAAGGGATGCGAATTTTTGATGAGGCACAATCCCTTTCCCCTTAATTTCCTGAGAAATCCCGGAATTATGCCATTTAGGCTTGTGCCGCGGATTCCATGGATTCAACGGAGTCAAATAAAAGGGAGCCTTCCGGCCCCCTGTAGATTCAATTCCTTTTCACCCCTGCTCTGGAGTGCCCGCACAGATCTTCTCGAAATCCTTGAAGAATTCCGGATAGGACTTGTTCACCGCCTCATAACCATCGAGGAGCACGGTACTGTCCGATTTCAGGGAGGCCAAGGCGATGCCCATGGCGATCCTGTGGTCATGATGGGAATGGGCCTCTCCGCCTTTCAGCCTTTCCTTTCCCACCACAACGATATCGTCCCCTTCCTCATAGGCTTCACCGCCAAGGTCTTTGATGAGGGCGACTGTGGACTTGATCCTGTCTGACTCCTTGTATCTCAGGCGCTTGCCGTTGAGGAGCTTTCCTTTTCCCTTGGCGACGCTAAGCAGGACGCCAAGGACTGGCGTCAGGTCCGGTGTCTGGGAAATGTCGACCTCGATCGCGGTGAGTTCTGATTTCCTTGCCCGGTATCCGGTATCGGTCTCTGTGATGTCCGCGCCCATGTCCCGGAGGATTCCGATGATGGCCGCATCCCCCTGGACCGTATCCTTCCTCAAGCCTTCCACCGTGACGTCTCCGCCTAGGACGCCTGCGGCCAGCATGACTGC
>DATISI010000424.1:0-1671 GCA_035581745.1 Clostridiaceae bacterium | reverse complement strand
CAGGATGGCCAGGTTGAGGACAGAGCTGTACCTGAACTTCATGTCGCTCTCATACATCTCCGTCGCCTTCACCAGATGTGGCTCCGCCTCTTCAAGACGGCCTGCGCGAAGGAGGATGTAGCCGTAGCTGGAGATGATGTTCGGTTTGGTGTTCTTGTTCTCAACGGCCTTCTTGAAGAGGACCATGGCTTTATCCATATCGCCCTTGTTGTAAGCCTTGCTTCCTGCGACGGCGTAGAACATCGGGATGTTCTTCCAGATGGTGAAGCCCAGATAGGCTGCGAGGAAGATGTTTCCAATGAGTGCATTTCCACTATAAATGAGGCCGAAAATGACGAACATGACAAAAATATCAAATTTTGGTATGTTTTTCATGCGTAAAACTCCTTTTCCTTATCGTTATCCTATAAAACTATAACATGGAATCCTTAAAAATTGTATGGGTTTGGCCTTGTCCTGTGAAATTTAGAGGCACATCGGGAGGGCGCTAGGCATCGATAAGGGCGAGGAAAAGGTCTTCCGGGATGAAGGACAGTCTGATCCATGGTATAATCTATAAGAATAATAGCAAGAAAACAAGATTACGGGTCGCCTGTCCCAGGATATGAGGAGTTGGGCACTCGTCTAAAAGGAGATAGATATGGTCAAGGCCGTTTTTTTTGATTTGGATGGAACCGTCATCGACACGAATACCCTCATCCTGGAGTCCTTCCGCCATACCTTCAGGACCAGGCTGCATCTCGATGTCCCTGAGGAGACGATCTACAGCTTCTTCGGAGAACCCCTTCATCATTCCATGAGCCGTTTCGACGGGGATGTGGATGACCTCCTGTCCACGTACAGGACTTTCAATCTCGAGCACCATGACGCCATGGTGCGGCCATTCGAGGGAACAGAAGAGACCCTGAAGGAACTGAAAGGGATGGGTCTTCTCCTCGGCATCATCACGTCCAAACGAAGGATGCTGGCGGAACGGGGACTGGAATTCTTCAGGCTCCGGGACTATTTCGATGTCGTCATCACCCCGGAAGACACGCAGGAGCATAAGCCTACTGCGGCCCCGCTCCTGAAAGCCTGTGAGGTTCTGGGGATTGAGGATCCCAGAGAGACCGTCATGGTAGGGGATTCCAGCTTCGACCTTCTCTGTGGAAAGAATGCGAAGGCGAAGACGGTAGGGGTCAGCTACTCCAAAATCAGTCTGGATATCCTTGAAGCGGCCGGACCTGATTTCATGGTGGACAGCCTGAGGGAGATTCCAGGCCTCATCCGGAGCGGCAGGCTCTGAGAATGCGCTATAAATCGTAGGAAAGACTGGGCCGTGCATAGGTCAGGGATATCGCGTACCGAGCCGGTGGCCTCCTATGGAACTGGTCGGGAAAGTGGAAGTCTTAAAGTCGTCCTATCCAAAGTGGAAAGGGATAGGAGAATCAGGGAATGAAAAAGGAGAGAGACTCGGAAAACGAAATGTTTTCCGGACCTTTCTCCTTTATGTTTCAAAACCATGGGACAGATGGATTTGAGGAATCGCTGTCCTTTTTACTTTGATGCTATCTCCTGATCCTGACATTTCGCTGGCTTCTTCTGCCTTCGATCCTTCTCATCCGGGCGCGCTTCTTCTTGCGGACGTTTCCGATGATGAGCAGTACCAGGAAGGCGAATACGAGGAAGGTC
>DATISI010000423.1:0-2709 GCA_035581745.1 Clostridiaceae bacterium | reverse complement strand
CTTGGAAAATAGAAGGTGCTCGTCGAGGATGAATGAGAATTCCAAGGGAATTAACCGGAAACGACTTTAAATAACAGGGAGAGTTGGATACAATGGAAGCAGGAAAGATTCAGAAAATTGATGGGATTCCTTGAATCGCTTCTTCACAAACGGTATATGAAGGGTATAATGGAAGAGGCTGAAGGAATATGGAGGATATAGCTGGCCTATGCGGAAGCCTGAGATTTCCGTAACGGTCGTTTTCCTCCCCGTGCAAGAATATAACCAGGGAAGGTGATTGATATGAAGGCATCAGAATCCGAACTCACCAAGCTAGCCCATGAATTTGTGGAGAAGATCAGACGGGATTATCCGCAGGACATCTCTATCGTGGCGATCTATGGTTCCTATGTCTATGACGAGCTGACGGAGTTCTCTGACCTTGACCTGTTCTTCATCCCCAAGACGCAGCGTGGCTACAAGATGACGCAGGCGTTCATCTACAAGGATATCGGAATGGACTTCTGGCCCATTTCCTGGGAGAGGGCGGAATCCATGGCGAACTACGAGGATATGGTGTCGCTGATTGCGGAGGCAGAAGTCATCTATTATGGCGATGAATCCGATAAGGAACGCTTCCAGAACCTGAAAAAGCGGATCATCCATGGACTGTCGCGCGAGGACTTTGTCCATAAAGCAAAGGAAAGTGTCCGTCAGGCCTGCGACGTCTATTTTGAGATGCTGGATGATAAAGAAGACTTCCACAGGGTGAAGGTGCTTTCCGTAGGCGTCATGAAACACCTTGCCCAGGCACTTGTGCTGAATGACAACACCTACGTCAAAAGAGGCGGAGAGAAATTCATCAGGCAGGCTGGAGCAACGAAAAAGACGCCGGACGAGTTCACCGGGGTATGCCGGGAACTGGCGGAGTCCAAAGACTCGGAGTCCATCATCAGCTACTGCCAGAATCTGATCAGCAGCGTGCGGAGGACAATCTTCGCGGAGACAGCGAAGGGGCATGAGGACCGTGATTACTATGATGGATTCTATGAGGAACTGAAATCCACCTACAACAAGATCCATTCTGCCTGTGAGGAGAACAACTGCATGTCGGCGCTCCTTGCGATGGAAAGCATCGAGATGGAGACGGAGAACTACCTGGGAAGAGAATCCAAGGAGAAGCTGCGGCTTCCAGACCTTGCAGAAGCGCTCGATGTCCAGGATTTCAGCATCCTTGCCACGGCTGCCCGTGAACATGAGAACCTGCTTGTCGACTTCCTTGATGCCAACAATGTACCCGTGGCAAGAGTGGACAGTGTGGAAGGATTCAGGAGACTTCTTGAATCGAAATAGGTTCATCAGGATTTGTTTCCTGTAACGCTTGCACGATGAAGATTTGAAAGGATATCCCGGTGCCGGTCATACTGGCGCCGGGTCATTTAGAGGTGAGATTTGAGAAGATTCGCGGAAAGACATCCTACCCTGTTATTTGGCTTGATGGCTCTGGCTTTCAGCCTGATTTTCCTTCCCCTTCACTTCCTGTTTCCTGGAGCTGGGGACTTTGCGGTCTCTTTCACCCAGCTGGGACCGCTGGCAGCCGTCCTGTTCCTCGCTTTCCTCCTACCGGACAATGGATTCCTGAAGCAGATACGATCGTCATTTTCACTTCGAAAGGTCACGTGGGACTGGACAGCCCTTACGATAGGCCTTCCAGGCGTGATGATTGCGATAAGTGCCATGATCCTTACCCTCACCGGTCTGGGCATGGTCTCCTGGTCAGGAAACCCGGTTTTCTACAGCCTCAATCTCCTGGGAATCGTGGCTGGAGCTTTGGCTGAGGAAATCGGATGGAGGGGGTATCTCCTTCCTGCATTCCAAAAGCGGCACTCTCCGCTAAGGAGCGCAGTCTATACCGGAATCATCTGGGGCGTCTGGCACCTCAATTTCACCGGGGGAATTGCAGGATTCCTCCTTTACACACTGACCATCGTCGAAACCTCGATCCTCATGACGTGGATTTTTAATCGGACCAAAGGAAACCTGTCCCTCATGGTCATTTATCATATCTTCTTCAACCTGTTTTCTAGGATGTTCCTCTGGCAGCGGTTCCGCCTGGAGCTGTTCGCTGTGGAAAGCATCGTTTTCGGGGCTGTCTGCCTCTACATCGTCCACATGGACCGAAAGCGGTTCCTGGTGGAACAGTCCACAGATGCCTGACCATCTGGAAAGCTATGACAGGCAAATTGACCCGAAACAGCTGGGATGAAGGACGTACTGAATTGGTTGTCAGCGATATGGGATTAGAAACGAATGGGAATGAAGGACCATGACCAATGGCGGCATGAAGAGGAGGAACACGAGTGTATCTGAAAAATGGGATAGAGAACGACGAAAAAAGTGATGAAAAGGACTGCGTGCTTGAAATCACGGAATATAATGAGGAAGAGGTGAGGACGTATGAGGTCAGCACCCACGAGGGGTTCGATGAGGATGCCCTGAGGACATTGCCAGAAGGGATGATCAGATGGATCAACCTCGATGGACATTGCAGTGACAAGACGGTTGAGCGGTTGGGTGAGATTTTTGGCATCCATCCCCTTGTGGTGGAGGATATCCAGGACCGCAGTCAGCGTGCCAAAGTTGAGGATTATGGAGACTATCTCTACATCGTGGCCAAGATGGTCTATTTCCGAGGAACGGATTTGGTCATCGAACATGTCAGTTTTGTCC
>DATISI010000422.1:0-4092 GCA_035581745.1 Clostridiaceae bacterium | reverse complement strand
AGGCGAGCAGCAGTCCGAGTCCAGGTCCTGGATTGGAAGCCACGGTGAAGTAGATGGACTTGCCGACAGTGAGCGCTTCCTGCATACCCAGTGGATAGTAGATCCCCTGGTCTATGACATTGTTGAGGAAGAGCACCTTGGCAGGTTCATTGATCAGGGAAAGGATGGGAAGGAATCCTGTGGAGACCAGCGCCTTGATGGCGACGGTGACAAAGTTGTTCGCAGAGGTGATGACCGGTCCGATGAAGAAGTAGGATACGATCATCAGGAGGAATCCAAGGATTCCGATCGAGAAGTTGTTGACGATCATCTCGAATCCGGCTGCGACCTTGTTCTCGATCGACTTGTCGAACTTCTTGATGATCCATCCACCAAGAGGTCCGATGATCATGGCACCGAGGAACATCGGGATATCTGACCCTACGATCAGTCCTATGGCTCCAACGGTTCCCATGACGGCGCCTCTCTGTCCTGCCACCATCCGGCCGCCTGTGCTTGCCAGGAGGATTGGGAGCAGATAGATAATTGCGGGTCCGACCATTTCAGCCAGTTTCTCGTTGGGAACCCATCCGGTCGGGATAAATAATGCTGTCAGGATACCCCATGCGATGAAAGCTCCAATATTCGGCAATACCATGTTGGTCAGGAAGCCTCCAAATGCCTGTACTTTGGCACGGGTTGAAGGATTCCCTTTAGTGCTGTTTAATACATTCTCCATTTCACACCATCCTTTTTAAAATCATACATATGATATCAACTCATGAGCCATGTGAACCATAGGGTTCCATGTCTCCTGGACTCGAGGTCCGACCGGACTGACGTCCAACCTTCGGCCCCCCATGATACTTCATCAAATCCAGTCCCGATCCGGCCTGCTTGCGCGACATAGGAGAACCCTATTCCACCAGCCTGATCAGTCTGATGATTTCTTCTTCTGTAACGGCTTTCTTGAATTCTTCCATGACATCCTCATCGATAAGCAGTGACGACAGATCGGAGATCAATGTCAGGTGCTCTGTGCTGTCCAGGGCAGCCAGGACAAATAGGATGCTTACCTCTTTTTCCTGGGGGTAACGAACGGGGGTCTCCAGCTTCAGGAATGATATCGCTGTCTTTAATACACCTCCTTTATTCTGCGCATGCGGCATCGCGATTCCTGGCACGACCACGATATATGGTCCATTGGCGTTAACGTTTTCAATCATGTCATCAATATATCGGGGCATGATCATTCCCTTATCCACCAACGGCTGGGCGGCGACTCTTATGGATTCTTCCCAGGATGGCACTTCAGACAAGAAATTGATATGGCCTTGTAGATACTCACTTAACATCTCATTACTCCCTTTTCTGGTCATTCATTGTGTGCTGTCTCAGCGATACAGCTTCCTCAGGTGCTGATAATCCTCAATGATCCTCAATCGAAGTTCCCTGTCTTCGATTCCCGTGAAGCTGGCGACAGTCTCTTCAATTCCGTACGTTTCGATATCCTCCTGTATCCTTACAGACTCCTCATCCTCCGGATTGCTGAAGAGGAATCCCGCTGCAATCGCGCAGGTCAGGTATTCTGTGGGATAACCCCCCTCGAAGAGCATCCTCACCGGGGTGATGAACCGTTCCCCATAGCCAAGCTTGCGGATTGGCGACCTTCCCACACGCAGCACATCATCACTGATGTTCTGGTTCCTGAAACGCCGGATTGTCTTTTCCACAAATCTCTCCAGTTCATCCCTGCTGATGTCGTATTTTCCTGCGATGTATCGTGAGGACTCTTCCATGACCTTCCTGACAAAGTTCTCGATCTCCGGTCTCTCCAGGGCCTTCTGTATGGTAGGCGCTCCAGTCAGGAATCCGAGATAGGCCGCTGTGGCGTGTCCCATGTTCACGATGAACAGCTTCCGTTCGATATAGGGCTGAAGGTCATCGACATATTCCACTTCCCTTATCGGAGGAAGGCAGGCATTCACCATCTCTGACCGGTTGATCACCCATTCATAGAAGGGTTCCACGAGTGCAATTTCTCCTTCTTCGCTCTGCCTCGACAGTGCCAGCCGGTCGATCGCGGAATTGGGGAATCCTGTAAAGGCACGAATCCGCTCCATCCCCTCCGGAGTGACCAGCTTCTCGATTTCTCTCTTCAGGATGGAGGAGGCGTTGATTGCGTTCTCGTTGGCGATGATATCAAGCTTCTTCCCACCTGCCCGTTCCCGGAGGCCTAATCCCCTGGCAATGAGCGGTGCGATGCGTGGAAGGTTCGAGACTCCCACCGAAGTGGTGACCAGGTCGGCCTGCACGATGGCCTGCAGCACCTCGTTCTCCTGCAGCCTGCTGTTCAGCGCCGATACCGGCGAAACCACCTCTCTCCTATGCTCATCATCAAGGATCTCGATGGTGTAGCTATGGTGCTCATTGAGACGGTCCACCATCCCTGGATTGACATCCACGAAGCACACCTCGTATCCCGTCCTGTTCAGGAGGTATCCGATGAAGCCCTTCCCGATGTTCCCAGAGCCAAAATGCAATGCCTTCATCTTTGTCCCTCTTTCCGCTTTATTTTCAGGATTCTCCCTACCTGAATCCCTTCTCGACCCTTCAGGGCCTTCGACGTTATTCCAGATTGGCATGATGCTGCCACAGGCTCGGCATATCAATCTGCTTCTCCCGGATCATGAGGAGCGCAAGCGTATCTCCGAGGAGGAGTAGGCTCTGTTCAAACAGGCTGGTCATGGGCTGCACGGAAGGAATCTCTCCCGGCAGGGCCAGTTTCGTGCTCACCGGAATCCTGACGAACAGGTCCGCATATTCCGACATCGAACTATTCGGATTCGCTCCGATATGCACGACTGTGGCATGGTACTGCTTCGCCTTTTTGGCGATGATCAGCGGACATGACGTCTCTCCACTTCCCGACCCCACAATCAGGAGATCCTTTTCCGTGATGGCCGGTTCCGTGACCTGTCCGACCACGTAAGTCCTGACACCCAGGTGGGCAAGCCTCTTTGCGATGGCATTCAGGGAGAGAAGGACTCTTCCGACTCCTACAAAGAATACCTTATCTGCACGCTGTATTTCAACTAGCAATTTGTCCACATCACCCGCGTCAATGCTTCCCAAAGTATGGGCGAGCTCATGGACAATCTCTTTTGACACTTCTCCGTAATTAAGCATTTTTCTTCCTCTCCCCATACAGGCCCTCGTGGATGGCCGCTTCCACCAGGATTTTATTCTCCTTCAGGCTGCGTTCCGGCAGGAACAGGCTTTTGCTTCCTCCGACCAGGATATCGGCCCCTGCGCTGACGAGACCCGGAATCGTGTCCAGGGATACCCGTCCATCCACCTCGATCTTCGTCTCGAATCCCCCTGCCTCGATAAGCCGCCTGAGATCAGCCACCTTCTTCGCCGCATAATGGACCTGTTTTTCATTCTTGTCTGTGGCGAATCCTGGATTGATCAGCATGAGCAGGATGGTGTCGCACTGTGGCAGGACATATTCAAGGACGGACAGCGGTGTCGCAGGATTCAGCGCAACGCCGACTTTCACCCCATGGTTACGGATGAGTGTTATGTACCGGTCAATATGGGTGCTTGTCTCCACATGGAATGTGATCTGCTGCACCCCGATCCTCAGCATTTCCTGGATGAAGAATTCATTCTCCTTCGCCATGATATGGACATCGAAATCCATATTGGTGACCTTTCTCAGCTGTCTGACTGTATCGATACCCAGTGGCATGCTGGGACTGAAATATCCGTCAATAAGATCGACATGGAGCGTGTCCAGGCCTTCCCTCTCGATTTCCTTCACACTTCTCTCCAGATTGCATAAATCCGCACACATAATGGAAGGTGCAATTGTGATGTTGTTTTTCTGCACGTTTGTGCCTCCTTTTGCATTTATATGCTACTTTAGATTTATTGTAATGGTTTATATCCAGATAGTCAAGCATGTTTCTGCGTTTTAATTCTGATATTTTGCGTTTATTTGCACGCAAACAGCAGGTTTCTGTATCCAGGTTGATGGTAGCCACGCGAATTTCCTCCTGTAAGGGTAAAAAGTGACATTCGACATGAAAAAAGAAGCGTTTTTCTGCG
>DATISI010000421.1:0-4578 GCA_035581745.1 Clostridiaceae bacterium | reverse complement strand
AATTCATCACACAAGGATTGTCCGTAAAGGAATCGGCAGTCATGTACCTGTTCGAGAAATCAGAAGAAATCACGAGGAGAGATGTGGAGGAAGTCTTGGGCGTATCCCAGACCATGGCTGGAAGGGTGCTTCGACAGCTGGTAGATAAGGAAAGAATCGAGACGAACGGTGCCGGTCCAAGCAGGACATATTCTAGAAGGAAATGAGGCAATAGACGAATGATGCGAGAAGGTTCTCAGGAATTTGTAGGAAAAACGTTCCATTTGAAGTAGAATAAGGATATTGTAAATGTAATCTAGAAGAGTGTTACGGATAAAGGAGAGGCAAATGGAAAGACTGAAGAAGATGATAATGGAAAAAGGGGAGACAAGGGGAGGGGACATCCTGAAGGTGGACAGCTTCCTGAACCACCAGATTGATGCGGATCTCCTGTATGATATGGGGGAAGCGTTCTATGAACACTTCAAGGATGCCGGGATCACCAAGATCCTCACGATCGAGGTCAGCGGAATCGCCATCGCCAGGATGGCGGCACTATTCTTCAAGGTGCCCGTCGTCTTCGCGAAAAAGACGGAAAGCCTGAATCTGGACAAAGAGGTCTATACAGGAAAGGTCTATTCCTATACGAAGAACAGGACGTATGACATCATGGTCAGCAAGAAGTATCTGAACGAGGGAGACAGGCTCCTGATCGTGGACGACTTCCTGGCGGACGGGAATGCGATGAAGGGTCTTCTGGATGTGGTGGAGAAGAGCGGAGCTACTGTTGGTGGAATCGGAATTGCCATCGAGAAGGGCTTCCAGCCTGGAGGTGTGTATCTCCGGGAAAAGGGATACGAGCTCCAGAGCCTTGCCATCGTGGATGACCTCTCTGGAGGAACGATCCGGTTCAGGGAAGTCTAGAAACTTTAGGGATCTGGTCAGAGGAGGCGTTGGAATGGAAAGACAGAGAATCCTGGAAAAGGTAAGAAGGATCGAGGACCTAGAGCTCGCGCTGACGGTCTTCAATGCCGAGCGAGCGCTTGCGGAAGCAGACAAGCACCTGGAGGTCATCCATGTAGGAGACTGCCGCCTTCTGATGGAAGAAGGAAGTCCGGACAGTCCTTACTATAACCGGGTCAAAGGTTTTGGCAGGAAGGACCTGGACAGACTGGAGGAGATCCTTGACGTCTATCACAAAAAGGGTATCAAGCCATGCTTCGATATGACCCCGGACCATCTGGATGAGCATGTGGGGAAAGCGCTCTCGGGTCATGGATACACAGCGGTGGAGCAGCTTGCATTTTTGGAACTCGTTCCAGAATTCCTTGAAGGAATTCCCCACTTCATCAGTGGCATTCCGGAAAATCTGGAAGGTGCCAGGGATGGAATCCGGATCGAGGAAGTCAGGGAAGAGACCGCTGAAGACTACGTGAGGATCATCATGGAATCCAATGGCGGAATGGATATCGGAGATGACGTGGTCAGTCGGAAGAAGCACCATTTCCATCAGCCGCATTTCCGGAACCTTGTCGCTTTCATCGGAGACGAAGTGGCAGGAATCGGTTCGCTTTTCATCAAAGAGAGGGAAGGCTACATCGCGAATGACTTCACCTTCGAAGCGTTCCGGGGCAGAGGGGTGCAGAAGGCCCTGATTGCCTATCGGATGCGGGAAGCGGAGAAGCTCGGACTGGAAAGGCTGTACACCGATGTGGAGTTTGGAAGTGCCAGCCATCAGAACTTTGAGAAGTGTGGATTCCGGACGGTTTTCCTCAATACCTTCTTCATGGTCCTGTAAGACCACCCGTTCAGAATGGTACTGGATCCAGAATCCATCAGATTAGCTTTCAGCTATCCATTATTGCGGATGAAGCAGGATTTGTGTGTTGTCTATAACGGTTTGTTAGAGAAATCAGCAATTCCTGCTTTCCTTTTGGAATGTTATGTGGTATATTTATCACATAAAGTGAGAAATATACCACATGAGGAGGGAATGATGAAAAATAAACTGGCTTATCTGGGATTTCTGGGATTTGTAGGGCTGCTGGGTCTGTACTGGTGGAGTTTCAGTCATACGGCCTTCCTGGTCTTCTTCTTTTTCTTCAGCTATTCCAAGATCATACCGGATGAACTGTTCCAGGAGAACATCAGGAAAGCTGGCCTCAGGGCATTTGTCGTCAATATGACGTTCAATCTCATCATCATGAGTGTCACAACTTTTGTTGCGAACCGGTACCAGTTAGCGGAACCGGATTTCCAGGTGATGTATTTTGGATTTGCGGCCTTCATCCTGAACTTTGTCATCAGCATGCTCGTCTTTGTGTTCACCCTTATGCGTTATGCCCATCAGGACAGGAGTGTGCTTGAGTGAATATCGAACTGAAGACGAAGATTAAAGAATACCGTGCGAAGCACGATATGAAACAGGAGGACCTGGCGAGCCTTGTCGGGGTTCGTCGCGAGACCATCGGCAACCTGGAGAATGGCAGGTACAATCCTTCCCTGAAGCTTGCCATGGATATCGCCAAGGTCTTCGGCGTGACGGTTGAGGAACTTTTCGAATTCCGGGAAGGCTAGTTCCGAACGATACAACGATGAATGGTCCAGGTTGTCTGGGAATCACAGGCGACCGGATTGTCCAGATAAAACAGCTTCCCTTGACTTGGGAGGCTGTTTTTGCGTCATGGCCTGGTGGATATGGGCATGAACGCTTATCTTCTTAATTTAGGAATTAACAAATTATCCATATGATTGTGAAAAATATTGACCATATCAAAAAGCATGAGTATACATATTGAGATTGCAAACGTTATCGAAATAAAGATTGATAATTCAAGGGTCAGGAAGCCGGATTTGATATGTTATAATTTAAAATGTCGGCTAAAATCTATATAAATGCAAGGAGGTGTATTGTTATGCAAATGTTGGTTATGGTCCTGAATCAGATTGATTCACTGGAAGATATCCTCGATGCGATGAACAACATCGGAATCAAGGGAGCGACAGTCATTGACAGCCAGGGAATGGCGAGGGTTCTCGGAAGCAACAATCCGGAGAAGCTGCCATTGTTCGGTTCTTTGTCGATGTTCATCAATGACAACAGGCCGTTCAACAAGACCATTTTCGTGGTCTTAAGGAACAACCAGGTCACGGATGCGATCGATGCGATCAAGTCAGTGGTCGGAGACCTGACAAAGCCAGATGTGGGCATCGTGTTCACGCTGCCAGTCGGTCATGTGGAAGGTGTGGATCTGCAATAATCTAAACGAAAGAAGGACGAGTTGAAATGGTAGGAAATATTCTGTATTATGTGTCGGTTATTCTTTTTGCCGGACTGATCTTCGGAAAAGTCGTGACGTATCTCAAACTTCCCCATATCACCGGGTATCTGATCGGGGGAATCATCATCGGGCCCTCAGTCCTTAACCTTGTCCCGCATGAAGCGGCGCTCAGCCTGAAAATCATCACAGAAGCTGCGCTTGGGTTCATCGCATTCAGTATCGGAAGCGAATTCAAGATCTCCCAGATCAAAAAAAGTGGTAAAGGCGTTATGATTATCACTGTATTCGAAGCCCTGGTGGCGATAGCCTGTGTGGACCTGGCGATGATCTTCATCTTCAAACAGCCAGTCCAGTTCAGCATCATCATCGGAGCCATCGCAGCTGCGACAGCACCTGCCGCTACAGTAATGGTCATAAGGCAGTATAAGGCAAAGGGACCCCTGGTCGATACCCTGCTCCAGGTTGTCGCCATGGATGATGCTGTCGGTATCATCGCGTTCAGTATCTCACTTGCCATCGCACAGGTCCTCAGTGGGGGAGGAACGGGCAATGTGCTCGCGCATGCCCTCTGGACACCTTCGAAAGAGATTTTCGGAGCCGCCATTCTCGGCGTGGCCTGCGGTACTGCCCTGTCGTACTTCTCGAAGAAAGCGACCGGAGAGGAACAGCTGCTCACGATGACACTGGGAGCCCTGCTCTTCACGGTAGGAATCTCCGTGCAGTTCGGATTCTCTTCCCTCATCGCATGCATGATGGTAGGCGCAACGGTCGTGAACCTGGTCAACAACAAGAGGACTTTCACCGTGGTGGACAGGTTCACTCCTCCGATTTTCCTCGCCTTCTTCACCATCGCTGGCGTGGACGTCAACTTCGGCGTGCTTAAAGGTGTCGGCCTCATCGGTGTCGGTTATGTCATCTTCCGTGTGGTTGGAAAGCTTCTCGGCGCTTATGCCGGAGCCAGACTGACGAATGCACCGGAGGTGGTGCAGAAGTACCTCGGATTCACCCTCATTCCTCAGGCCGGAGTGGCCATCGGACTTTCCATGGTCGCAGAAAGGGTCCTTCCGGGAGAGACCGGACTGGCCATCAAGACCATCATCCTCGGTGCCACCGTCATCTATGAACTGGTTGGACCGGTCATCGCCAAGATGGCATTGGTCAAAGCGGGCGCCATCGTTCTTGAAGAGAAAGCCTACGAGACTGAAGTCGCATAGGTAAGGACTGGCTCAACCGGCTGTATCATCCTGTCATCAGGATCAATAGCATTCATATTTTTTAACTGAAGCCTTAGGGCTTCTTTTTTCTTTGGGTTAGTAGG
>DATISI010000420.1:0-2607 GCA_035581745.1 Clostridiaceae bacterium | reverse complement strand
CCGGATGCGGTGCTGGGCCTCCTCCACTTCCCGGGCCTTGATGCGTTCCAGTGCGATGACAGTGGCCCCATGCTCCAGAGCGATATAGTCGATTTGTGTGAGTTTCTTCACCGTCTCGAAGACCACGATGTAACCATAGATCTTCTTGATCGCCATCACGGGAATCACCCGGCAGATGACCTCATGCTCCCCAAACTGATATTTCGCCTTGATGGATTTCTTCACCGCGTCCGCACTGACGGGCAGGTTCTGCCTGAACGCCTCGTCAAACACCTGCTCCTGGTGGACCAGGGTGAGGTTGTCCACCAGAGGATAGGGATTGTCCGGATAGTCACTGTAGCTGAGCAGCCGGAATTTGCTGTCCAGGAGGACGAGGGGATTATGGATGAGGGAGACGAGCGTCGCACAGAGGTCTGAGAGTTCCCCGCCCCTTAGGGCTACCCTGGTCATGGTGTCATGGAGAAGGATTCCCTTCTTGAGGATTGAATCCGTATTCCCATAGACCGCACTGACCACGACATTGCTGATGTCGGACAGGCTGTAGACATAGGGGATCTCGATGATCGGGAAATCGAGCCGATTGGCCTCATCCACCATCACCTTGGGAATCTCATCGAAATACCGTCTCACCTTCATCCCCAGTCCGGCGCAGTTCCTTTCATGGAGCTCCTGGATGAGCCTCTTCTGGAACTCCGGGTCATCCTTGAAGATATAGCCCGTGGTCAGGAGCAGGTCTCCCGCGACAAGCCAGTCGAAGGTATCTGGATTGTCCAGCATATTGACATTGCTGACGACATTCCTCTGCCCCTTCTCCCCCGCGACAAGCCTGATTCCTTCTATGCTCTTGATGTTCAGGACATCCTTGATGGACACGTACATGATCTTCCTCCAATCGCATGGTCTGTTTCCCTCCATTATACCAGATTCCGGATGGAAAGGCCTGTACCAAAGGTTTCCCTGATCCAATATCATCTTTTTCCCTTCCATGGCACTATTCTTTTCCCCCTTCCTTCTCAAGCTTCATGCCCATCTGCCTTTCTTCCCTGTTTCACGCCTTTCTCTGCCTTCCACTCTCCTTCTGTATCACAGGATTTGCCTGTCCAGTACCCGACCTTTCCTTCAGCCTTGACAACGTATACCGGTTTCTATATCATCGAGAGTGATATAAAATAAAGGGTCCCGGGGGGGGAATTCAAGTGAAACAGTATACCGTGAAGAAAACATTCAACAACAATGCCGTCCTGGTGAGCCAGGAGAAGAGCGAATTCATCCTCATCGGAAAGGGCATCGGGTTCAACCGGAAGAAGGGAGACAGGATTGCTGAATCCAGTCTCATCGAGAATGTCTTCATCCATGTGGATGAGACGAACAAGGAGCAGTACCGCCATCTCCTCGAGCATGTCGATGGAAAGACCATCGCTGCGGTGGAGGAGATCATCACCATGGCGGAACGTGACCTTGGGGAGAAACTCCATACGGATATCCATTTTGGACTGATGGACCACATCAACTTCGCCATCTCGAGGATCCGTGAAGGCATCGAGATCGTGAACCCTTTCCTCCTCGAGACGAGGATGCTCTACCGTGCGGAATACACCATCGCCATGAAGGCTGTGGACATCATCCGTGAGCGGCTGGGCATCACCATCCCTGAAGGAGAAGTCGGCTTCATCACCTTCCATATCCATGGCGGCAGGATGAAGAACCGCAGGCAGTCCTCCCTGAAATACGTCAAGGCAATCAGCCTCATCCTCCCCTACATCGAGGACAAGCTCGAGACCAAAATCGAGGAGGATTCCTTCGACAGCGTCCGGCTG
Source organism: Clostridiaceae bacterium (assembly GCA_035581745.1). Lineage (GTDB taxonomy): Bacteria > Bacillota > Clostridia > Clostridiales > Clostridiaceae > Youngiibacter. Next base: position 790 of record DATISI010000420.1, on the reverse strand, counting down.
GTCTCCCATCTGAGAGGGATGATCGAGCGCTGCGCAAGGCAGGAGACCATCGAGAATGTCTTGCTGGACAAGATGAAAAGCGATTTTGTCTTCGAATATAAAATTTCTGAGAATATTGCCTTGATTTTGCAGAAGAATATCGGTATACTTGTACCTGACAACGAAATAGGGTATCTGGCCCTCCACTTGTACAAGCTGAGGCATACCCGTAAAACACACGTGTAACTGATTCGATCAGGCATGAGTTTATCCTTAAGATCATTCATCCGTACCGGGATCATTCCCTATGGTACCCGGCATGAATATCCTAAGGATAGATTCGTGCCTTTTTTAATCGGAAAATCTTTAGTCCTTATCCATCGTCCTATTCCCATCAGATTTCAAAATCCAATCATCCAAGGAGGAAAAGAAATGAGTAAAAAATCCAGTGGCTTCTTCGCAGTCCTGCAGAAGGTCGGCAAATCGCTGATGCTTCCTGTCTCTGTCCTTCCCGCAGCCGGCCTGATGGTCGCTTTCTCGAGGGTCATCGAGCAGCTTGTCGGTGCTGAGGCACTCGCGGCCAATCCTGTCCTCGACGTCTTCGTCAAGGTCCTCTTCAGCGGTGGACTTATCGTCTTCGAGAACCTTCCCCTGATTTTCGCTGTTGGTGTCGCGATCGGCTTCACCGCTGGTGAGGCGGTCTCCGGACTGGCAGCCGTCGTCGGTTACGTCGTCCTGATCCGTGTGCTCGACATCATGTCAGCAGCCCAGGGTCTTGCAGACCCGATCAACATGGGTGTCTTCAGCGGTA
>DATISI010000419.1:0-2684 GCA_035581745.1 Clostridiaceae bacterium | reverse complement strand
AAGAGCGTCTCCGGAAGGATCGTCTTATCCATGGACGCCATCCGTGGGGAGAACAGGATGGAGACCGTGTCCGGAGAAATCGACGTCAGGATCACCGGTCAGAACGAATTCTCCTATACCGCATCCACCGTGTCAGGAAAGATCAGGGTGGTGAAAGCGGGCGTGGAGACATCTGGGGAAAGGAAACTTGAACAGGTCATCGCGGGTCTCAACGAAATGTACAGGCTCTCAACGGTTTCCGGTGATATTTCCCTGGTACAGGAGTAGGACTTAAAAATGTTCACACATTGTTCACAAAATAACCCCCGAGATTTATTTATAATAGAAGTATCAAGAAAGGGGTGTATGTATGAAACCAGTAGTTGATCAGGATCTTTGCATAGGTTGTGGAGTTTGCCCAAGCGTGGCACCTTCCATATTCGATTTAAACGATGATGGAAAAGCTTATCCTTTAGTGGATGAAGTTCCAGCAGGAGAAGAGGACCTCGCACAGGAAGCTGCGGACAGCTGTCCGACTTCAGCAATCACTTTACAGTAGTGCAAGTCCCAGAGACCGAAAGGTCTCTTTTCTTTTGTCCCTGTATACGGTATATTCTATAGTAGTGAGATATTTAATGGAGGCGTGGCAATGAATCTGCTTACGAGGAACCACTTATTCCGGCTTGTGGCGGCCAGCATCTTTTTAATTCCCCTGGTGCCCCTGTACATCACACCGGCACTCGGAGCCGTCGTCTGGATCTTTTACAGCCTGTACATCCGGAAGAACGAGGATGCCTACCACAGGTTCAAGAGAGGTCTTGTCGACCTCAGACATCCGGGGTTCGGACTGTCTTTCATGTTCCTTGTGCTCGTGTCGCTCATCTCCATCCTGTATTCGCGGGACCGGCTGATGACCCTTGCAGGAGCACTGATTTATGTGTTCGCCTTCCTCGTGTTCTTTGTCATCAAATACGAGGTGAACAGACCTTTCCACCTCACGTTCCTGATGAACAGCTACTTCGCTTCGGTACTGCTTGTGGGACTTTACCATCTCGGACAGTTCCTATATGCGGAAATCGTCCTGAATGTCCCCTTTGACAGGATCAATACGACATCTTTCGTGGAGAATGCCAATATCCTTGGCTGCTATATGCTGATTGCGATCTTCCCGTCCCTGATGCTTTCCGCGAACAAGGAGAATCCGAAGAAGGGGGCGAACTATATCCTGATCGCCTTCGTCTCCGTGGTCTCCATGTTCATGACGGGTTCGAGGGCTGCCCTGCTCGGGATCTTCATCGGACTCGCCGCGCTTGCACTGATCTATTCGGTGAAATTCCTGTATGCCATCATCCCGGCTGCGGTGCTGATGTTCATCGTCCCTTATTCGCGGACCAGGCTTTTTGAGATCCTCAGCTACGAGCAGAACTATTCCAGGGTGAAGATCTGGCTCGCGGCCATCTTCATGGCCAGGGACAATCCCGTCTTCGGGATCGGACTCAACAGCTTCGGCCATGAGTATTCCAGGTATGTCGCCATGTATCCCATCCTGGACAATCCCTATGACAAGAATGTGGTCTTCCACGGTCATAATACCCTGCTCACAATCCAGGCCGAGCTTGGCATCTTCGGGACCATCGCGCTGCTCGCGTTCTTCTTCTACATGTTCACGAGCATCCGGCGCTATGCCACATCCGACGTGAAATGGCAGGTGGGGAAACAGTTCTATTCCGGATTCATGGTCTCGATGATCGTGTTCGTCTTCCTGAACCTTATCGACCACTTCTTCCTTACCCCGAAGATCTTCTTCACCCTCGCGGTCCTCATGGCCATCATGCATGGCGATGCCAGGCACAAGGGGATGTATAATTTCTAGGGCGGGAAGCCATAATGGTAAGAGGAGCGTGTTTCGCCCTTCACCGCATGGAGGAAATTGATGAGAAGAAAAACTTGGAATAATCGAATCCTGCCAGGACTCCTCCTCGTCCTCACCCTGACCTTCGTCTTCGGTAAGGACGCCCTGAAGGAGCTTGGCCTCATCAGCCGCTTCGATAGCGGGGGATTGGAGGACTTTGCAGCGGTAAGGGTCGCCCAGGTCATCGATGGGGACACGGTAAGGCTTTCAGACGGGACGACTGTCAGGATGGTAGGGATGAACACGCCTGAGACTTCAGGCGAACCTGAGGCCTATGGAGAGCATGCGAAGGCATATGCCAGGGAAGTCCTGGAGAACCGGACGGTTTACCTCGAAAGGGATGTCTCCGAGACCGACCAGTTCGGACGAGCCCTCCGCTATCTCTGGCTGGACCGGCCTGAGCGGATCGATGAGGAATCCATCCGGAAATCGATGTTCAATGCGATGGCGCTTGCAGAAGGATTCGCTCAGCCCTATACCTTCCCTCCTGATGTACGCTATGCGGACCTCTTCATGGAAATCGCCACAGAGGCGAGGGATGAGGGGAAGGGACTGTGGAGCATCAGCAGGCAGGGAACGACCCGTGGAACGGTCATACCGGATTAACGATGAACATTTGATGGAGAATATGAAGGTGCTGTTTTCAATCTTTGGAAATAGCACCTTTTGTCGACCCATGAAGACATCATGCTATTTTATCTGCAGTCATTTCAGCCTATAATGGAGACAAGACGTTGTTCCCAGGAGAATAGGGAACAAGACAAAGCAAAGTAAGGGGGAAAGAAAATGGACC
>DATISI010000418.1:0-4083 GCA_035581745.1 Clostridiaceae bacterium | reverse complement strand
CCGTACCTTGAGACTGCGCCGTAGGTGGGCTTCAGCCCGACGAGGCCGCAGAAGCTTGCCGGCTGCCTGACCGATCCGCCCGTGTCCGATCCGAGGCCGTAGGCTGCGAGGTTTCCGGCCACTGCAGAGGCCACACCGCCTGAGCTTCCACCTGCGACATGGGAAAGGTCATGGGGGTTCAGCGACCCGCCGAAGCAGGAGGTCTCCATCGATGACCCCATGGCGAACTCGTCCATGTTGGTCTTTCCGAGCAGGACCGCATTATGCCATTTCAGCGTCTCCCATACCGTGGCGTCATCGATGGGCACATAGCCCTTCAAAATCTTCGAGCAGCAGGTGGTCTCCACATCCTTTGTCGAGATGTTGTCCTTCAGCGTCATGGGGATCCCCTCCAGTGTGTGGAGCGCTTCCCCAGCCATGATCTTCCTGTCCACTTCCTTTGCCGCCTCAAGGGCAGCCTCTCCCGTGACATGGACATAGGCGTTCAGCTTCCCGTTGTCCTTATCGATCGCATCGAGATAACGCGTCGTCAGCTCGGTGCAGGAGATCTCCCTGTCCCTAAGGAGCTTTCCAAGATATCCTATCCTTCCTTCTTCCATGTTACCTTCCCCCTCTCTTCCTCACCACGAAATACCCGTCCTCGCCGCCATCCCGGTTCCTCAGGATGAGTTCCCGGTCATAGGATTCGATAATCTCGTCCTCATGGAAGGCGTTGACGGTGCCTTCCCCTTCTTCCGGTGTGGAAGAATCGGAGACGGAGTCTCCGGCTTCCGCCCGGATGGTGTCCGCGAACTGGATGATTTCGGCCATATCACGGGTCAAAGACCCGATCTCTTCCTCATCCACGTACAGCCTGGCAAGCTTTGCCATTTTCAGCACATCCTCACGTGTGATCATTTCCTCATCTCCTATCTGATTTTGATATGGACTTCCCTAAGCTGCTGCTCAGAGGGCACGCCCGGCGCACCGGTCATGGGGTCCTGGGCACTGCTGTTCATCGGGAAGGCGATGACCTCCCTGATGTTCTCGGACCCGGAAAGCAGCATCAGCATCCTTTCGATCCCCGGTGCCATGCCGGCATGGGGAGGCGCGCCGTACTTGAAGGCGTTGTAGAGGGCTGGGAACTTCGTGTCCAGGTCCTCCTCCGTGTAGCCCGCGATCTCGAAGGCCTTCAGCATGGTGTCCCTGTGGTGGTTACGCACAGCGCCCGAGGACAGCTCAACGCCGTCGCAGACGATGTCGTACTGGTAGGCCAGGATGTCCAGCGGGTCCATCCCTGTCAGCGCCTCCATCCCGCCCTGGGGCATGGAGAACGGGTTGTGGGTGAAGGCCATGTTCCCTGTGGCATCATCCACCTCATACATCGGGAAATCCACGATGAAGCACATCTCGAAACGGCTCTCGTCGATGAGTCCGAGCCTCTTTCCCAGTTCCGTCCGGATCTGTCCCGCAAGCTTCGGCGCGTACTCCGCATCATCCGCGATGAAGAAGAGGACGCATCCCGGCGTAAGGCCAGCCTTTCCGATCATCTCTTGCCTGTCCTCCTCGGAGAGGAACTTGTCGATCGGTCCCTGGAAGGACATGTCCTCGCATACCTTGACGTAGCCCAGTCCCTTCATCCCGATTCCTGTCGCGAACTGCAGCATCTTCTCGAAGAAGCCCTTCGACTGGGAGGCACAGTCCTTCACGTTGATCGCCCTTACGGTCTTCTTCCTGAAGGGCGCGAAGCCCGTCTTCACGAACATCGGGCTGAGGTCGATGATCTCCAGCGGGTTCCTGAGGTCAGGCTTGTCCGAGCCATACCGCACCATGGACTCTCTATAGGGGATCCTTCGGAAAGGAGGCTTGGACACGCTTTTCTCGGAGAACCTCTTGAAGGTCTCATAGAGGACTTCTTCGGCGACAGCGAGCACATCCTCCTGGGTGGCGAAAGCCATCTCGAAGTCCAGCTGGTAGAACTCTCCCGGTGACCTGTCGGATTTCGCATCCTCATCCCGGAAGCAAGGCGCAATCTGGAAGTACCGGTCGAACCCGGAGACCATGAGGAGCTGCTTGAAGATCTGGGGTGCCTGGGGAAGCGCGTAGAACTTTCCGCTGTGCTTCCTGCTCGGGATGATGTAGTCCCTGGCACCTTCTGGCGAGGTCGTGGTCAGGATTGGTGTCTGGATTTCCAGGAAGCCCAGGCCCTCCATCTTGCGCCTCAGGAAGGAGATCACCTGGGACCTGAGCACCATGTTCTCGTGGACTTCCCTGTTCCGAAGGTCAAGGTACCGGTACTTCAGCCGCAGGTCCTCCTTGACGTGTCTCGAGGATGCGACCTCGAAAGGCAGGGGTGCCTCGACTTTGCTCAGCACCTCGAGGGTCTCGGTCACAATCTCGATGGTTCCCGTCGCGATCTTCTCGTTGATCGTGTCCTCATCCCGCTTCATCACCTTTCCCGTGACCCGGATGACGCTTTCCTTCGGTACGCCTTCGAGCAGGCTGTCCTCATGGACTACCACCTGCACTGTCCCGTTCTTGTCCCTTCAATCGATGTAGATGACGCCTCCGTGGTCTCGTTCCCGCTCGAACCATCCGGATACCGTCACGGTCTTTCCGATGTCGCTTTCCCTGATCTCCCCGCATGTGTGGGTACGGTATTCATTCCCTTTCCTCATTTGCTGATCCCTCCGATGATTATTTTTGTATAACAAAAAGACTCCTCCATCCCAAAGGGACGAAGAAGCCTGTCATTCGCGGTACCACCCTAATTGGCTTTAAAAAAATCCCACTCGAAAGGCACTAACATGCCTTTGCCGCTTTATCGCTCGGATGCGTATGGTTCTACTCTCATCTGCATGATTTCTACCAGAAGCTCAGGGATGTTCTTCTCAAAAAGACTGTTGTGATGGCATCTCACCTCCGCCATCTCTCTGTGACCATATCTCTCTGGTACTCTTCCCGTCTACGCCGCAATATTGATATTATCCATAATTATAGGCCCATTTCATCCCGTGTCAAGCATTTTTTCATCAAATTCGCCCTGTTTTCGTTTTCAGATGGAAAACAGCTGTCCCGCACTCGGAAATACATCGCGGTTTCTCAGGTCTCATGACTTCCTACAGTTTTCTGCCCACCCTGTAGTTCAGCTCATTCTTTTTCGCCCTCATCTTCCTTACGACCTGTACCACAACTTCACCGAGGAGCAGGGAGACAATCGCCGCGATGCCTGCGAGCCGTTCCTTGTCCGGACGGTCCGTGAAGAGATAGATGAAGAGGATGGACCCTGCGATGAATGTCGCAGGAATCGCGTACATCAGGAAAGTGGTCAGGCGGTTCGCGCCTTTCACCGACCGGATCTCCACAAAGTCCCCCTCCCGTATTTCCGGGTCGACCTTCTTGTGGATCAGGACGCTCTCGATATTGCAGCCTGCGGAGCAGTGCCTGCAGCTGTCCCCGCACCTCAGGACATTCTTCACCGTGATGGCGGCCATGTCCCCATCCTTCTTTTCGATCTTTCCCACCTGGTCCATACCGCTCGCCTCCCCTGAATCCGCTCTGTGCCATCCTATTCTCATTTGAATCATATTTCCATTTTGACCATATTTCCATTTTGATTCTGTTTCCATCAGTATATCAGATTGGAATAGAATTAGCTTCATGATCCAAAGAACAATTCCGGCAGGCGCATCTATCTGGAATCACTGCCTCCAGAAGATAGAATCAGTGCCTCAGTTCGAGGAAAAAAGGACCCTTAAGCTATACCAGGATCCCAAAGGATGGACGACAAAACCCGACCAGATGCGCTCAGGCACCACTGGTCGGGTTTTCTTCACAGGTGGAATCTTACGTTTTCGGCTGAAGCATCGGGGACACTGCCTCTGGGTCTGACGGCTTCCCGGCTGTCTCCTCAGCTCGCTTTTCGGTAAGACTTCACCTGGCCATCTTTTTTCATGATATCCATGTCCGATACGGTATTCACCGGACAGACGGAACACCAAGTCCTCGGACGGTACAGGGCACCCATGATGAGACCAATGACTGTGGAGGTCAGCGTCATGGAATACAGCCTGAAGGCGAGATGGGTGATCCACGGGGCGATTC
>DATISI010000417.1:0-3033 GCA_035581745.1 Clostridiaceae bacterium | reverse complement strand
TCTCTTTTCTTTTTGTGGAGATTCGACTTTCCATACTGTTATGACGTTATGCTTTCCCTGATGAGGAGAGCCATTGACCTGGGTGAAGCTGGGAAGAGATGATCAAAGCGGAATGGACTGAAAAACCTCCTGACACTGGACCTTGACGGCCAATGTCAGGAGGTTTCATCTTTCATATGGGTTGAGAATGAGGGGGGCAATGGAGGGCTGCCGGAATCATCTCATCATCATTGGCCGCATCATCTCATTGTCCTCGTGGTCAACGATATGGCAGTGCCAGACATATCCTGGTCCCCCGGCAGGTGTTCCGTTCTCATCCACGGCGAGGCTCGTTTCTGCGCCTGTGGCATCAAACGTGAATGCCTCACCTTCCTGGTCCGCCCACCTGACCACGATCCTTGTCACTTCGCCAGGATACATGGTGATGGTGTCTTCCCATCCTTTCTCGGATGCAGGAGCAGGGCGGGCTTTCCCGAGCAGATAGCGGCTGAATGCCGGATTGCCTCCTATTGCGCCATCGGCGTTTGGTACCCCATAATCGTCTGGAGGGCCTTCTCCTGGGAGATACACGCCTGCAGGATAAACGTCACCAGTCATATGGTCAAAGCCTCCACCGTCGAAGGCGGCTTCGTAAGCCTTATTGTACCGCCTGGTATGCAGCCTCTGTCGGTCCAGGAGCTGGAACTGGACAAGGTGAAGATGGATAGGATGGGCATCTGCCGTCAGATTCGCGATCTCCCAAATCTCAGTTGTTCCAAGGCTTGGAAGCTCGGAAACATAGTTGCCTGCGCTGTCTTCCTCGAATGCAGGATCATCAGGCGCCATCAGCATCGGCATGGAGCCGCCCGTCATGGTCTCAAGGACCCTGCCATTCCACCTGGTGTTGTTGACAAACATCGCAAGCGGACCACCAGGATAGCTGACCCCATCCACGGTCTGTGCCATGCCCATCTCCTCATTGAGGGTGAGCTGCCTGACGAGGGAAATCGGGTTCTCTGTGGCCAGGTCTGGAATTGAGGGGAGACCGGAAGCCTCGCGTAGACTTATCGCCGAGTCTGCCGGTTTGTAGCTTCTATCCTTTCCTTCGGCTTTATCCGTCACACGGAACTGCATGATCTGTCCGTCGACCGCAGGGTCCACACCAGTCCCATTCGGGAATGGCATCCGGGCATCATTGCGGAGGATCAGGTTCTTTCCGGCATAACCGGAGAAATCCACGATGACATCATACCGTTCGCCTGGGCCCATCAGCAGTTCACGCTGAAGGGAGGCCTTGTCAAGGAAACCGCCATCACTTCCGATGACCTGGAATTCCGGACCCGGTTTCGGGTTCTTCACATCCGTCTCGAGCCACATGTTCAGGAACCTGGCATTGCTCCCATCAAGGATCCTGAAGCGGTATTGCCTTGGTTCGACTTCGAAGTATGGCCATGACTTTCCATTCACAACCATCACATCCCCAAAGAATTCAGGCTGCCACCAGGGATGTTCAGGATTGAGTGCAGGACCGGAAGGGAACAGCAGCTGGCCTTCGGTATCGAACATCCTGTCCTGGATTGCGAGTTCAATCTCATATTTTCCAGAAGGAAGATCCAGTTCGGCTTCGTTCTCCTCACGAAGAAGATAGAAGGCTGCCATACCGGAATACACATTCGTCCTTGTGGCACCGAGGGCGTGGTCATGGAACCACAATGTCGTAGGTTCCTGCCCGTTCGGGTACACATAGGTTGCTGAGTTGGCCGCGAATGCTCTTTCAATACTCGTGCGATAGGCCGGACCGTATTGTCCATCACCCGTGAACCACTGTTCAGGTCCGCCATCGAATTCGGAAGGGACCTCAGCGCCATGCATATGGACTACGGTTGGGGGAGAACCTTCATAGATGCCCATCACGCGCTCATCATCCATGTCGAGTCCGTCAGGATTGGCCCAATGCAGGGTCTGGTCCACCGGAACTCGTCTCTGTACCTCGGTTTCATCGCCCCATGGCAGCTTGTTGATGTAGGTCATGGTTGTCGGGACTCCCCGGACAGCCTCGACCGTCACACCGGGATAGTGGAGACCGGCTCCACCCACATCATATCCCCACACGAAGGTCCCTTCCTGGTATGCAGGGGGAAGGTCCTCATAGAAAGAATCCGGGAGGATCTTCTGCTGGAATTCCTCTATGGTGACCGTAATGTCCGTTTCTGCTACTCTTGCCCCCACGAAAGTGGGAAGGGGATCCACGTATTTCGGGATCAGGCTTCCTGGCAGAGGGGTCTGGATCAAAGGTTCCTGCGCTTTGACGACGAACAGGGATTCCTGTAGGAGTGACAGGGGAATGAAAAGGATGAGTAAAAGCAGTAAACCATTCAGGCGGGTCCGTGTCTTCTTCAACTTCATGATGAGCTCCTTTCTCCAAATGGAACAGATCTAGATTCAGCGACTTCGTAGGACTTGACGAAGGCATGTAGAGAAGTCAGCAAATGGCTTAGAGGACGAATCCCTTCAGGTCATCCGGCCAATTCGGATCTGAATTGCCAATCGAATGGAATCCGTGCATGGGAAGCGGAGGGGGAAGGGGAAGTGTTCGGGTATGGTTCAGTCCCAGGATTTGAACCTGAAAACTGTGGCAGTGAGGTCTCGTGGACCCGTACGAGCCTCCCCCCGAACACAGGGAACCAAGAGGCTCATGGGTTTTCGACTTCCTCCAAAAAAAACTCTGACACGGACAGAATATCATTCCTGAATCTGTTATTCAACACGCCTTCGTCAGTGATGTCTACGAGAATTGGAGAAACGATGAACGTCCAGATACATTACCATGATTCTGTCCTCAATATTTGAAACAGTCTTCACGAAGACAAGATAGGTTGTGAATTCTTCATCAATACTATCTCTTTGTGAAAATGACGATGGAGAATCCCTTTATCGGTATCGAGGCGAGAAAGGGTGGACTGGAGGCTGGTTTAAGACAGGTGATTTTGAAAAGAAGGGTTCGAGCATGGATATGATATTGAAAAAATGGGTTTAGAGACTCCCTGCTGTATA
>DATISI010000416.1:0-4842 GCA_035581745.1 Clostridiaceae bacterium | reverse complement strand
TAGATCCTGTCCTCAGCAATGAAGAGGTAGGATGTGGTCACAGCCATGACCAGCATGTACAGGATGAAGGTTACAATCCGCTTCGCACCCATGGTTACCCCTTTCCGGAAGACTTCCGCCCGACCGCACCTGCACCAGATGCCCCAGATTTCCACACGTTGTCTTTCACCTAAATCCTACCGTTAACGCTCAGCAATATCAAGGGTTGCCTCACGATGCAGAGATGAACTTTATGCCTGTTTTCACTACGGAATCCTTCAGGCTTTTCCCGGTTTTCCAGCGATGACCTTCTCCATGGGGACATCTTTTCGATATTCAGGCATTATTCCATCTTTTCCATGGATTTTGGCGTTAATCCTGGCATCGATTTGATGTATAATGAAGGCAATCTACAAGAGAATCAAAATATGAGACGAAGATGAGGTTTTCAGCATGAGTTCATTTATTTTACGTTCCATCGCACTCATCACCATGATCATAGACCATACGGGAGCCGTCCTTTATCCGGAGTACCATTTCCTGCGGATCATCGGAAGGATCGCTTTCCCCCTGTACTGTTTCCTCCTCATTGAAGGCTATGTCCATACGCGGGACGTCAAGAAGTACCTGACGAGGCTCCTGGCCTTCGCCCTCATCTCGGAACCTCCTTTCGACTACGCCTTCTTCGGCGGACTGGAATTTTCCCACCAGAACATCTTCTTCACCCTCTTCCTGGGACTTTTCGCCGTGTACATCATCGACACCAAGGGAAAGGAACTCCCCTTCGTCTCGCTGTTCGCGTCCGTCATCGCCATGGTCGCTGCTGTCCTCCTGAACACGGACTACAGCTTCGTGGGCATCATCTACATCCTGATCTTCTACTATACGAAGGACATGAAGGGCTGGATGCGCTATGGGGTAGCCCTTGCAGCGCTGGTCACCGTGAACTTCCTCCTCATGGGTGGGACGCAGAACTATGCCTTCCTCGCCTTCCTCTTCCTCCCGCTGTACAACAAGAAGCCGGGCCTGAAGAACTGGTTCTTCAAGTACTTCCACTATGTCGCCTATCCCCTTCACCTCTACATCCTCCACCTGATCGACAAGGCGGGAATCCTGTAAGCCAAGCAAAGGAGCACCTGCCTCCCCAAAATCCATACGGCGATTTCGAAACCTGGTGAAGGTCCTGTCACCAGGTTTTTAACTTTTTGTCACATCGCTTTAGATTAGCCCCAAACTGATTGACAATCAGTCAGTCGAAGTTTAAGATGAGGACATACTAAAGAAAGGACTGGTCAATATGAGCTTCATCGCACTGAGCGAAGTCACAAAAACGTATAAGATGGGCGAAGTCAGCATCGTCGCAGCTGACAAAGTCAGTTTCACCATAGAGAAAGGCGAATTCGCGGTTGTCGTCGGACAGAGCGGCGCCGGAAAGAGCACAGTCCTCAATATCCTGGGCGGCATGGACATGTCCGACGGCGGAGAGATCCACGTCGACGGGAACAGGATCAACACCTACAACTCCAAGATGCTCACCGACTACAGGCGGTATGACATCGGATTCGTGTTCCAGTTCTACAACCTCATCCAGAACCTCACCGCAAAAGAGAATGTGGAGATTGCGGCACAGATCAGCAAGGACCCCCTGGATGCCAGTGAGGTCCTGAAGATGGTGGGTCTAGAGGACAGGATGGACAACTTCCCTTCCCAGCTCTCCGGCGGTGAGCAGCAGAGGGTCTCCATCGCGAGAGCGCTTGCGAAGAACCCGAAGCTCCTCCTCTGTGATGAGCCGACGGGTGCCCTCGACTACACGACGGGAAAACAGATCCTGAAACTCCTTCAGGACACCTGCAAGAAGACCGGGATGACGGTCGTCCTCATCACCCACAACATGGCCATCACGGCCATGGCGGACCGGATCATCCACATGAAGAGCGGGAGCGTATCTTCGGTCGAGGTCAACCGTAATCCTATGCCCGTGGAAAGGATTGAGTGGTGATGGTCAATAAAGCCATGTTCACCGACCTCTACCGGGCCATCCTCAGGACTTTCCCGAGGTTCCTGTCCATCACCGCCATCATCGCCCTGGGGGTAGGCTTCTATGCCGGCATCAACGCCACGAGCCCGGACATGCAGCTCACCCTCGACCAATATTACAGGGACACGAACCTCATGGATGCACGCCTCCTTTCCCCTCTGGGCTTCAAGCCCGAGGATATCGAGGCGATCCGTAACCTTGAGGGGATTTCCGAGGTCAGGACCTCTCATACCAAGGACCTTTTCAGCATCTCCCGGGGGGAGAAACGGACCGTAAGGCTTTTCGCCTATGAGATCGGTTCGGAGGACACCCCCGGGACCATGAACAGCATCATCCTGAAAGAAGGAAGGTTTCCCGAAAATGACAGGGAGATCCTCCTTGACGACTCCAGCAACGTCCCTTCCAGCTACGCCATAGGGGATGAGGTGACCATGGAGGCGCCAAAAGACGAAGTCGTGGAAGACAGCCTTATCCGTGACACCTTCACCATCGTCGGAAAGGCCAAGTCCCCCATGTACATCGACATGGCAAGAGGCCAGACGAACATCGGTGACGGCAGCATCGACTTCTTCTTCCTCGTCCCTTCGGGCGCTTTCAGCTTCGAACGGATCACAGAAATCTATGTCACGGGTACAGACCTCCGTGCCTTCGGCACCTATACTGACCAGTACGCAAAAGGGTCCGATGCGCTCAGCGCTGACCTCGATGAACTCGGGAAAGAACGCATCGCCCTCGAACTCCGTGAATTCTACACTGAGATCGAGGACGGCTGGACTACCCTGAACGAGGAGAAGGCAAAGGCTTACGCGGAACTCGATGACGCCCTCTTCACGCTGAACCGCGCGGAAGAGGACCTTAAACGCGGTGAAGACGAGCTGAATGCCAATGAGAAGAGGTACCGATCACAGATCGCCCTTGGAAGACGGGATATCGCTGAAGGCCGGGACGCCCTGGAAGACGGACGACGAGAGATTGCGGCCGGATGGGCAGCCCTTGAAAGCGGGCGACGCGAGGTCCAGGCAGGCCGCGACGAATTCGAAGCCGGAAGGCAGAAGCTGGTTGCCGCACGAGCGGAGTTCGAGGCAGGCAGGCTTAAGGTCGAGGCCGGTCGTGCAGCCCTTGAAGCCGGACGTCTCGAACTTATAGAAGGTCGTGCAGCCCTCGAAGCGGGTCGTCTTGAGCTTGTAGAAGGCCGTGCGGCGCGCGAGGCAGGACGTCAGGAGATTGCGGCGGGACGGATCGCACTTGAAGCCGGACGACTCGAGCTCATCGCGTCCAGAGAAGCACTTGACCTCGGCTGGCAGCAATATGAGACGAACCTTGCACTTCTCGAGGCAGCAGAGGAACAGCTGAGGCTCCCCCTGCTCGCTTTGACCGAAATGGGACGGCTCCTTGCCCTCATGGACGAATACACGGATCAGGGCGAAGCGGGCTACGATGCCCTCCTCGCCTACCTTGAAAGCCAGGAAGGAGCGGAGATCCCTGTGATTCCAGAAATCCCCATGGAGCTTGTCCAGGAGGACATCGACCTCGCAAGGATCAGGAACCTCCTTACACAGCTCCAGGATGCCTACGGAGACCAGTACGAGGCCGTCAGGCTGCGGTACGGACTTCCTGACTTTGAGGAAATCGAGGACATCGACGGGTTCGAGGGGAATATCGGGGAGATCAACGTTCTGATCCGGCAGTTCAACGAGACCGGAGCGCTGACAGAGGCAGAACTTGCAGAATTGAAGGTGCTCCTCGACGAGAACCGCTACAGCTACGAACAGCTCCAGACCGAATATGACCAGGCCATGGCGGAACTTACCGTGGCACAGGCCGCCATCGATGCCGGCTATGCGGAGCTTGATGCCGGCAGGGTCCTTCTTGAAGAAGGCGAGCGGGAAATCGCAGCCGGTGAACAGGAGATTGAGGCCAGGGAACTTCAGCTCATCGCAGGCGAGAAAGCGCTTGAAGAAAGCGAACAGCGGATCATCCAGGGTGAACAGGAGCTCGCACAGAAGGAGCTTGCCCTGATTGCAGCGGAGCAGGCATTCCCGGAGAACGAGCGCCTCGTCATCGCGGGAGAACAGGAGCTCGCGGCGAATGAACTACCCCTGATCGCAGCGGAGCAGGAACTCGCACAAAGCGAACGGGTGCTCATCGCAGGCGAACAGGAAATCGCTGCAAGGGAGCGGCAGCTCATCGCGGGTGAAGAGAAGCTGGATGCGAGCGAACGCCAGATTCTGGCAGGCGAGAAAGAGCTTGCAGACAGCGAGCGGAAACTGAACGAGGAGCTCGCAGCCGGAAGGGCAAAGCTTGACCAGGGAAAAGCGGACTATCTCGATGGACTTCAGGAATATGAGGACGGCCTCGCGGAAGCGGGCGCCGAGTTCATCGATGCCGAGAACGAACTGAAGGACGCAGAGGCGGAGCTCGAGGACATCCGGAAGGAATGGTATGTCTATGACAGGACCGACAATCCCGGGTATTCGAACTTCAAGGACGACTCCATCAGGATCGGCGCAGTCGCGAAGGTCTTCCCCCTCTTCTTCTTCCTTGTCGCCTCACTCGTGTGCCTCACCACCATGACAAGGATGGTGGAGGAAGAACGTACCCAGATTGGAACCCTCAAGGCGCTGGGCTACAAGAAGAACACCATCGCCGCGAAGTATCTCATCTACGCGCTGGCGGCAAGCAGCCTCGGGTCCTTCATCGGACTCACCGTGGGCTTCCGCCTCTTCCCCACCATCATCATGTCGGACTACAACATCCTCTACTCCATCCCTGAAGCGCTCACGCCCTTCCATTTGAAATACGCCCTGATCTCCTTTAGTCTCGCC
>DATISI010000415.1:0-7508 GCA_035581745.1 Clostridiaceae bacterium | reverse complement strand
TATGATCGTATGGTCTTCATACAAAGGACTCCGCAGGGGGATCCTGATTCGGTCATGCCTTGTCCGTGGGCAGTTTCCCGTCAGTAGCCTTCTCGGCCTGAGACGGCACACGCTTCAGCTCTGACATGTTTTTCAGCTCGGTCACATTCCTAGCCTCCATCCCGGTCTTTGTCTCCACTCCGGTCTTCGCGTGTCTCAGGTAGACGAACCAGTAGGTCATCGCGACGAATACCGTTCCGCCAACGATGTTTCCAAGCGTCACCGGAAGCAGGTTCTTCGTGACCATGTTCCCCCAGCTGAGGTTCGCAAGTCCTTCAGGAGAAAGCCCAAGATCCAGAGCCGACGCTGCGAACGCTGGGTTCGCTTTCGCCAGGATTCCCGCAGGGATATAGTACATGTTCGCGATACTGTGCTCGAAGCCCGAGGTGATGAACAGCCAGATCGGGAAGAACACGGCGAGGAGCTTCCCCGCCATGTCCTTGGCCCCATAGGACATCCAGACCGCGAGGCAGACCAGCCAGTTGCACATGATCCCCAGATAGAAGGCACTCATGAAGGGAAGCGCGACCTTCGCCGCCGCGATTTTCACTGTGATTCCGCCAAGACCATCCGCACCGCTGTGGAACAGGCCAGATTCGCTCATCATGTAGGCGATGAGAAGAGACCCGATGAAATTCCCGAGGTAGACGAAGAACCAGTTCTTCAGCATCGGTAGGATTCCGATGCGCCTGTCGAGGACACCGGTGAGGATCAGGGTGTTCCCGGTGAAGAGCTCGCCTCCTGCGACAACCACCAGCATCAGGCCGGTTCCAAAGACGACACCAGCCAGGACTTTTCCCAGTCCATAGGTCTCTGGCTTCGAGAAGAGGTTGAAGGCCGCCATATTGGAGCCTTCCGACGCGAAAGCGATGAAAGCGCCTGCCAGGATCCCAAGCAGCAGCATGTTCAGGGCAGTGAGCTTCGTCTTCCCGATGCCTGCCTGAACGGTGTATTCTGCGATTTCCGCCGGGGTGAGGTAATTCCTGTTCTCCATATTTCCACCAGTCTCCTTGTATATTATCATCAACCAGAATCATTGTATTCCGGTTAAGTTCATGTTGTTTGCCTAAGTCATATGTGATCATCGTCCTGTATCGATGAGCGCGTAGTCCGGCCCTCCTATTCGGTCAGACCGTCCGTCGGGCCCACTCCCTTTCGGGATCATGGACAATCGGGATTTCCACGTGTCATTCTTCCATGACGTACCCTTTGAGTTTAGCACAAATTTCCGATAATGCAACCCTGTGGGATACATCCCGGCAGGAAGCCCGGGAGAGGTATCGAGAGGAAAGGACCTACCCGGCCGCATTCTGCGGCCAGGCAGGTCCTTCATGATTGCTTTCAATTGTTTGGGGAATCGGAGCGCAGGGTCAGGCTGGTGAGCCTGTGGAGCGCTCTTGTCGCCATGATGTAGCGCAGGAGGTCCTGCTCCTTCTTCATGTCCTTCTCCCTGTCCACGAGCACGACACCATCGAACTCGAGGCCCTTGGCATAGTAGGAAGGCATGATGAACAGGTTGCCTGTGAGGTATGCGTCCTCCGTGTCGATGAGCTTCACGAGAAGCCTCTTCTTCAGGAGCGCATAGAGCGCTCGGGCAGTCTCCATGTCCCTTGTGATGATGACGTTGGTCTCGAGGTCAGTGTCCTCGTAATCCTGGATGGTCGTGACGATCCTGTCCGCGGCAGCTTCCATGTCGATTCCGACATGTTCTTCCACAGGACGCCCGTTACGTACCAGAGGGATGATCTTCTTGTCCGTGACGAAACGGTTCGCGAACTCCATGATCTCCTGAGTGGAGCGGTAGCTCTTCTGGAGATGGTAGTAGCGGATGTCGTCAAACAGGAAGGAAAGGTCCTTCATGAAGCTCTCGCCTTCAATCAGCATCTGGTTGGAGTCTCCGACGATGGTGAAGGAGCTGCAGCCTGTGATCTCCTTGAGGACGGTGAAGTGGATCGGGGAATATTCCTGTGCCTCGTCCACCACCACGTGTTTCACCTCGAATGGCAGCTTGATTCCCTGCAGCCTCTGCTTCAGGTAGAGCATCGGAGCAAGGTCTTCCTGGGTCAGGAAGTCGAAGGTCATGAGCGGTCTGTAGACCTCTGCGTAGCTTCCGCTGGAAAGGTCCGCAAATTCCTCACGCTTCTTCGCGAGGGTCGCGATGACCTCACCGATCTCCCTTCTCCTTGCATCATCGAGCTCATTGGTGTTCTCCCCTGTCTGCTCCTTGTACTTCTGCTGAAGGTCCTTGTATTTCCTGTCGATCTCATACCGTTTCTCGTCACGCACTTCCCTGAGCCGTTTGACGATGACGCTCTTGAGCCTCAGGGCACGCTTGAAGTAAGGCTGCGACCTGAAGTCATGGGTGAGGAACCTGTGCATCTCGTCCTTCGAGAGGATGGTCTTCCCGTAGAATTCGATATCCCTGAGGTCGTAGTAGGATTCTTCCGTCTCCCTGACGACCCTGTCAAGCTCATCCTTGAACGCGAAGCTGCGCTTCCTTCTGGTATCTGCAAGGAGCTCCTCGTCGCCGTTCATGACGGCCTCGATGAAGTCCTCTCCCGCAAAGATGTTGCTTTTGATGTCCAGGAGCTTCATCGCGAGGTCATTGAAGGTGTCCTGATGGGCACCATCCTCTCCCAGCGAAGGCAGGACGTGGCTGATATAGTCCATGAAGAGGTTGTTGGGTCCAAGGATCATCACCTTGTTCTCCAGCAGCTTCCTGTAGTTGTAGATGAGGTAGGCCGTACGGTGCAGGGCGATGGTGGTCTTTCCGCTTCCTGCGACACCATTGACGACCACGACGCCTTCGCGCC
Organism: Clostridiaceae bacterium; assembly: GCA_035581745.1. Classification (GTDB taxonomy): domain Bacteria; phylum Bacillota; class Clostridia; order Clostridiales; family Clostridiaceae; genus Youngiibacter. The sequence continues at coordinate 4,656 of DATISI010000415.1, read as the reverse complement.
TGTCCCTGATGATGGCATCCTGCTCCTGCTGGATGGTCATGATGATGTCCTTCAGCTTCTTGCCCACGTTGGAGGCAAGAACTTCGAGGAGGATCTCGTCCTTGACATCGCTCTCCGAATCGAAGACCCCTTTCAGCAACCCGTCGCGGATGACGAACTGCCGTCTCAGATGGATGTCGACATCCATCTTTCCCGCCGGCGCCTGGTAGGAGGCTTCCCCCAGCGTGCCCTTGTAGAACAGGGCGGAAATCGGCGCACGCCAGTCGATGATGAGAGGTTCGTAGTATTTGTCGTCGATGAGGCCATACTTTCCGATATAGATCTCCTCGGCCTCTCCATCCTCCCGGAATCCAATCTTTCCGAAATACGGTGTGGAGGAGAGTTCCTGGAGCTCCGTCAGCCGCTTCCCTACCGCACGATAGGATTCTTCCTGAACGAAACGCTCATGGTCGAAATAGTCGACATACTTGTCCTCGTCGGGCTTGTAGTCATCGAGCTGGTTCCTCCTGTACTCCACGATATAGGCGGAGACATTCCGCTTCTTCTCGTTGTTCATGAGGATCTCCTCGCTGATCTTGTCCTGGACGAGGGCCAGACGGTCCTCCTCTTTCTTCAGTTCTTCCGGTGTCAGTTCCATATTCACGTCTTTCAAAACATTACCCCCTGATTTGGAAAGCCGTGACTCTTTTAAGAATCACGGCTATTTTATTGATTAGGCCATGGCCTTATCCTGTCTGTGCTGATCTTTGTCTTTAACTGTCGCTTTCATTCGATGTTCCTGTCTGTCTCTCGGTCCCGGTCTCTTCCGGACCCTTCTCCTGTTCTTCCTTAAGGGTCTCTTTCAGGTCCTCCAGGAGGTCCTTCCCTTCGGTCGCTTCAGGAGGTGTGTCCTGTTCTCCGGATTCCTGAGGCACAGCTATGGTGACTTCCGCTTCCGTCATCTCCTCACTGGAGACAGCTTCTGCTGCGGCATCCGTTGTGGCCTCGATGACTTCAGGCGCAGGAAGCTTCCTGCCGAACGCGTCTCCCTTGAACTGCCTGACGACGGTCATGAACTCGTTTCCGGTCATGGTCTCCTTCTCGAGGAGCTGCTCCGCGAGGACAGTCATGAGTTCCTTGTTCCCCATGAGGATCTGCTTCGCCTTCTCATGGCATGCCCTGATGATGTTCAGTGTCTCGATGTCGATCTTCGTCGCCGTCTCATCGCTGACATTCAGGACGGCACGGCCGTCAAGGTACTGGCTCCTGATGGACTCCAGGCCCATCATGTCGAAGGATTCGCTCATGCCATACATGGAGACCATCCTTCTCGCCATCTGTGTCGCACGTTCGATGTCGTTGGATGCACCGGTGGTGATGGAGTCGAACTCCACCTCCTCGGCCGCCCTTCCTCCGAAGAGGACAGCGATCTCGTTCAGCATCTCGTCCTTCGACATCAGGTATTTGTCGTCTTCAGGCACCTGCATGGTGTATCCTAAAGAACCCATGGTCCTTGGAATGATCGTGATCTTGAGGACCGGATCCGAACCCTTCTGCATCGCTGCGACCAGGGCGTGTCCGATCTCGTGGAAAGCCACGATCCTCTTTTCCTTGGTGGACATGATCCTGTCCTTCTTCTGCTGTCCTGCAATGACGACTTCTATCGATTCCTGCAGGTCTTCCTGCTTGACATACTGTCTTCCACTCTTGACCGCGCGCAGCGCAGCCTCGTTGATCATGTTCGCAAGGTCCGCACCTACGGCACCCGGGGTACCCTTGGCGATCTCGAAGAGGTCGACATCGTCGCCCATCTTGACGTCCTTGGAATGCACCTTCAGGATGGCTTCGCGTCCCCTGAGGTCAGGGGCGTCGACGATGATCCGTCTGTCGAACATGCCCGGTCTCAGGAGTGCCTTGTCCAGGACTTCAGGCCGGTTAGTCGCGGCGAGGAGGACGATACCCTTGGAGGAATCGAATCCGTCCATCTCCGCAAGGAGCTGGTTCAGGGTCTGCTCACGCTCATCGTTTCCGCCTGGAAGACCGCCGGTCTCCCTGGATTTTCCGATGGCGTCGATCTCATCGATGAAGATGATGCATGGGGCCTTCAGCATGGCTTCCTTGAAGAGGTCCCTCACCCTTGCGGCACCCATTCCGACGAACATCTCGACGAAAGCGGAACCGGAAAGGGAGAAGAATGGAACCTTGGCTTCTCCGGCCACGGCCTTCGCAAGAAGCGTCTTACCGGTACCCGGAGGTCCGACGAGAAGGGCTCCCTTCGGCAGCCTTGCGCCGATGTCCACGTATTTCTGCGGGTTGTGCAGGAAGTCGACGATCTCGATGAGGGATTCCTTGGCTTCCTCCTGCCCTGCGACGTCCTTGAAGGTGACGCCCGTGTCGCTCTCATAGAGCTTCGCGGTATTCTTTCCGAAACTCATCATGTTTCCGCCACGCTTGTCCATGCTCTTCATGAGATAGCTTCCGAGGAACAGAAGAAGTCCAAGGGGAAGGATCCACGAGATGAGGAGGGTCAGAAGCGGGCTTGCTGTCTCGATAGGCTTCGAGTAATAGTTGATGTCCTTGGTCTTCAGGATCGCGAGGATCTCCTCGTCGCCTGAGATCATTCCGGTGTAGAGCTGGAGGCCGGCGAGCTCGTCGCCTTCCTTCATCGTATAGATATAGGTCCTTGTGGACTCATCGAGGGTGATCTCCTGGATCCTGTCCTCCTGGAGTGCCGCATAGAACTCGTTATAGTTCTGTCTCTTGTTCCTGATATCGTTCATGAAGTAGTTGAAGACGGTCACCATGATCAGGATGGCCACAAAATAGATCGCATAGAATTTCAGATTCTTGCTGTCCTTGCTTGGGCCTTTTTTATCGTTGTTATTCATTCTTTCCCCACCTTAAGCCCGGGCTAATTCATACATCGCCCTTGCATATATCTCTGCACATAAAAGAAGGTCCGCTATCGTGGTGGACTCATCGGCCTGATGGACGGTATCCCGTCTGTCCGGCAGCTGAGGTCCGAAGGCCACAATATTCGGCATCTCTTTGGCATACGTTCCTCCGCCGATGGCGAGAGGTCCGCTTGTATCACCTGTGACTTCATGGTAGACACCCATGAGCTTCTGAATCAGGTCGTTGTCCTTAGGATAGAATAATGGCTCGTTGTGCGCTTCGAGTGTGAAGGTGAATCCTTCTTTCTCAAACACGTCTCTGACCTTCACGAGGACATCGTCCGCCTTGAAGGTCACGGGGTATCTGATATTGATGCCAAGCTTCAGCATCTCGTCCCTGAAGGAGAGGAGTCCGAAGTTCTGGACAAGGTTTCCGGATTCGTCGTCTGACAGGTCCACGCCAAGCGCTTTTCCATCGGTATCCTGGCACAAATTATATTGAATCAGCCTTAAAGTCTCCTTAAGGGTATCGTCCAGTTCCCTGGTGAGGGCCTCATCCACGAGCTTCCAGATGGCGTTCTTCCCGTCCTGAGGTGTACTGCCATGGGCAGAGACACCTTCAGCCCGAAGGGTCGTGACCGTTCCATCCTTTTCCCTGAGACGCATGGAGGCCTGAGCTGGAACCATATTCACCGCGGTCCCGCCTTCAGCTTCCACAAGATCCGTTCCGGATAGCCGCTTCTCCAGGGAGAAGATGAGGATGCCCATCTCTGCGTTGATGGCCGGGAATCCCGCATCCGGTGTGAATCCGGCGACGGGAGGCTTCTCCTTCGAGAGGTAGTTGTGGACGTCAGGACCGCCAGTCTCCTCGCTTGTCCCGAAAATCAGCCTGATCCGGTGCTTCAGCGGCTGTCCGGATTCCCTGATCGCGAGTAGTCCATGAAGGGCTGCGATCATGGGGCCTTTGTCATCCACGGTCCCTCGTCCGTAGACGCTGTCCCCATGGACTTCCCCGAGGGGATTCTTCGTCCATCCGGTACCGACAGGCACGATATCGAGGTGTCCGAGGACGCCGACGTAGTCGTCGCCTTCGCCGTATTCGATATAGCCCGCATGGCCATCGACATTTCCGGTCCTGAAGCCGTAGCCTTCGCCGATCGCGAGCATGTGCTCCAGCGCGTCGTTGACGGCTTTTCCATTCGGCATTCCGGGAAGGGGCTCGCCTTCCACCGATTCTATGGCGAGGACGGTGAGGAGGTCATCCACCATCTCGTCCTTGTGGTCTGTGATCCAGTTTCTCATCTCCATGCGCTATTTCAGAAATCCCATGTTGCTCAGGGGATATACTCTGAGTCCTCCTTTTCCGATTACTTCGTCCATATCGATATAGGGGTCATCCCAGAACCTTGCGTCATTGGATGTCGCCCGGTTGTCCCCGAGGAAAAGGAACTTGCCCTCCGGCACAGTGAATTCCGTCGTGTAGTCCAGATTGTTCTTCACATAGTCCTCTTCAAACAGTTCCCCGTTCAGGTACATCGTCCCGCTTCTCAGCTCGATCCTGTCACCCGGAAGCCCGATGAGCCTCTTGATGAGGAGGGTGTCCTCCCCCTGGGTGAAGTGGAAGACGAGGATGTCTCCACGCTCCAGGTTTTCGGGATTGTATACCCTCGTCACGTAGATCTTGTCATCCACGTTGATGGTAGGGATCATGGATCCGGTTGGAACCTCGATCCTGAAGATCAGGAACTTGTTCACGAGGAATGCAAGGATGAATGCCGCAAAG
>DATISI010000414.1:0-5397 GCA_035581745.1 Clostridiaceae bacterium | reverse complement strand
GATGGACATCGTCGATATCCTTGTGAAGGAATACGGCGCGAAGGGCGTCTACGAGCGCAGCGATGTGGCGGTGAGGAAACTCGAGGGCATGGAGCCCTTCAAGGGCTTCCTGACGGAACCTTTCGACACGAACATCCAGATCGTGGAGAACGGCGTGAAGTACCACGTCGACCTCGAGAACGGACAGAAGACAGGCTTCTTCCTCGACCAGAAGGAGAACCGTAAAGCGATCCACAGGATCGTGAAGGATGCCGATGTCCTCGACTGCTTCACCCACACAGGCTCCTTCGCCCTGAACGCAGGGATTGCGGGCGCGAAGTCCGTCCTCGGACTCGACATCTCCCAGCATGCCATCGACTTCGCGAACCAGAACGCCCTGCTCAACAACCTGCAGGACACCGTGAAGTTCGAGGTCCATAACGCCTTTGATGTCCTTCCTCTCTGGGCCAGGGAAGGCAGGCAGTATGATGTCGTCATCCTCGACCCGCCGGCATTCACCAAATCCAGAGACAGCATCAGCGGCGCCACAAGAGGCTACAAGGAGATCAACCTCAGGGGCATGAAGCTCGTACGTTCAGGCGGCTACCTCGTCACCTGCTCCTGTTCCCACTTCATGAAGGAGGATGTCCTCCGTCAGACCATCATCGAAGCGGCAAGGGATGCGGGCAAGACGCTCCGCCAGGTGGAGTTCCGTACCCAGAGTGCGGACCATCCGATCCTCATGACGAGCGACGAATCCTATTACCTGAAGTTCTACGTGTTCCAGGTCATCTAGACGGCTGGACAGACACATGGACAAGCACCCATGAAATGAGACATCCCCTGCGGGATTTCCTGTCATCACGGACAGGGATTCCGCAGGGGATGTCTTTCTTTATCCAGCTGTCAGCCTATTCAGCTGTCAGCCCATTCTGCTGTCATTCTCTGGTGCTTTACGTTCCTGAAGCTGTCACGACCTGAAGCTTCACGCTCCCGAGGCTCTCCTGGTCCTAGTGTCTCCTGATGTCGACCATGTAGTTCCAGTAGACTTCGGTGATGACGACCTTTCCGTAGGTGCCTGAAGCATGGAGCATCATGTTGTCTCCGGCATAGATCCCGACATGGTCTACGGCAGCAGACCCATCTCCTGTCTTGAAGTAGATCAGGTCTCCGATCTGGACATTAGCGCGCTCCACTCTCTGTCCTGTGGTGTATTGCGTGTTCGTGGTCCTCGGCATGTTGTAGTATCCCGCCTTGTTATAGGCCCACTGGAGCAGTCCGGAACAGTCGTAGGTGTCAGGACCCTCATCGCCCCAACCGTAGGCTTTTCCCAGCTGGGTTGCGGCGATTTCAAGGGCTCTCAGGGAAAGGACATCACCGTTCTTCAGCGCAGCGTATCCATTGCTGACATACCCTGTCTGTCCGCCGTAGCTGACCTGGTACCATCCATTAGCTGCTGTGGATAGGTAGCCGACACTGGTTCCGCCTGGGATTGTCACGATGACACCATTGGACGTCGACGGGCCGGTCCTCATGTTGAGGTTCGCAGAGGTCACGACCCTTGTGGATGTGCTGGAGAATGCTACGGGTAGCGCACCCAGGGACTGCGGCATGACGGTTGTCGCCTTGTTCACGTAGGCACTGCTGACAAAGCCTGTCTTGCCCGCATACCTGATTTCATACCATCCGGCAGCGGAATCAGCGACATAATCCACCTCCGCACCCTGCGGAAGGGTCAGGATGATTCCATTGGACGTTGATGGGCCGGTCCTCATATTCAGCCTTGCGGTCGTGGTGTACAGTGTCTCCAGTGGTGTGATGTACTGGTAGTGGACGAAGCCGACGGTATCCCCGTACCGCACTTCTCTCCATCCCGTGTTGGTCATCTCGATCGAATCCACTGTAGCACCCTGCGGCAGGGTCGTCTTTACGGCATACGATGTGGAGGGTCCCGACCTCAGGTTCAGCCTTGCAGTGGTCTGGTACTGGTCCTCAGCAAGGGCGGTCACGCCGCTAAGGGCTGCAAAAGCGATGAATGAAGCCAACATTACCCCGATTTTCTTCTTGATCATAAGTTCCCCTTCTCTTCTCTTGTCGATGTGTTCAGCGCTGGCAGAGGCCTTCAAAAAAGGCCAGAGTGAGCGTATGACCCTATGCCACAAATCCCGTGGGGGATCTTCGGCATAAATTCCACAAGTGTTTCTTTTGTCTGGACCTTTAGAGGAGACCCTTGGTCTCCTGCTCCACAGGGGAGCCAGTCAATATCGCCTTGTCTTCCAACCGGAACGGCAGGGGTCATTTTTCAGGTCAGTTTCAGTATAACAAGATTATTTTGAGGTGTCTCCGCAGGCTGGAAAGATTCTTGGGCTTAAATTGTGAATTCACACCCACATATCTCCATTCCATCTCCGCCTCATCTCTTCCACCTCTCTCCATCTCTCCCCCTGCCCTTCACTTGTTCCCCTTTTTTCATCCCACCGCCACCAATCATCGCTTCCCTTCCACCACGGAGAACGGCTGAGCCCATTTTCCCTGGGTTCAGCCGTTCTTTCCATTGGTTCTTATCTAGTCCTCTCCGTTCAGACGGTGCAGGATCCGTTCCACGGAAAGCGGAATCGGGGCACCAAGCGCGGAAAGCTTCAGGAGGAGGTCCACCCCGAGTTTTCCGAACAGCAGGGAAAGCGAAACCGTGAGGAATGCGGCATCGCTCACCACCCGAGCCATCTCGAAAACCATGACGAGGACCATAGCCGTGCCAAGATTCTTCTTCAGGAGGTCATGGAAAGCCCTTTCCGGATACTTCCCCGCCCGTTTCTTTCCCTTCAATAGAATCAGGTCACAGACCATATTCAAACCGACGAATACGGATATCGCCCTCAGCATGGTATCAACTCCTTCTTCATTCAGGTCTTCCGGAATCCTTCTTTCGTCATCATGTTCGATCCAGGTCCCTGATCTGATGCCTGAGGGACGTGAAACCCTGCTTACTTCCGGGTCTGCCTGCTTCTTACCCTCATCATAACAGAACATATGTTCGATGTAAAGTGAGGGAATATAAAAAATCCGGGCTAAATTGACCCGGATTCAGGAGAATGTGCTTTCCATCTGGTCACGCATTGCCCATGACACCTCTACATGGAAGTGACGAAACTTGCGAACAGATACATCCCAATGGACCACATTCCCGTGACCATGGAAAAGACGGGGACAATCGCGAATCTTCCCTTTGGGTATCTCTGCATATGCCGATAACAGATTGCGATTCCCATGAGGAGAAGGAAAATCCCTTTCTGGAAGATCATGACAGGAAAGGTCAGCCAGGCAAGCAGGACGATTTCTGAAAGCGTCCGTGCAGGTATCCGGACCGGTTGACTTCCCTTGAAGTAAAGGAAACTGAAAATCAGGGACAGGAATGCCGTTCCCAGACACAGGACCTCGGGCAGATATCCCTTAAGGTCAGCAAGCCTGTCGGTGAAGATGAGATACAGCAGGATTGCCTGCAGTAATGTGATCAATAGCAGAGTTTTGGAAACCAGATTCTTCAATGCGGATCCTCCTTGAAACACGTGACGCTTGGCGTCATCTCTCCTCTCCATTATACTAGATTATTATCGTTTATCAATAATTATTTATCATAATATGATACGGAAGTGTACGCTGAATCGCATATATCGACTTATTCCTCCATTAGGTGTCTTCCATTGGAGCGTAGGACACACCAGCGAGCAGGTTGGAGGCTCGCGTACCCGAGAAAATCAAAAGACCCTGCGGTCAATCCGCAGAGTCTACATCTGTTCTATCCGATTCCAATCCTCATGGAGGATGGTTCTTCCTTCAGCATCACTTTTTCGTCTTCCTGATCTCTTTCCTGAACCGTACAAGATCCCGCAGTTCCCGGAGTGTGATCTCCGTGCCTTCCAGCTTGTGCACCAGGATGTGGCAGTTCTCACAGATCGGGATGAAGTCCTCTTCCTTCTCGCAGTTCCCCTTCTCCATGTCCCCATGCTGCATGCAGTGGATCTGGATCAGGCCTTTCCCCAGTTCTCCATAAGTGTTCTCATAATTGAAGCCGCAGATGTCGCAGTTCAGCCCATGGTTCTTCAGGACCTGGAGCCGGATCTTGGGATCCTCCTCCATTCTCCTCTCCCGTTCGTCCCGTTCGAGGTAGCTTCGGTCCTCCATGATTTCCTGTGGGAAGATGACATCGGCGATGTACTCCTTCTTCCGGACCTGTTCGATCCTCAGGAGCGGCACATTCTCCTCCCTGACTTCCATGTCATATCGGTCGAAGACATACTTCGCCGCCGCATGGTTCAGCTCTCTTGTCAGGTCCTTGCCCAGGCGCAGCTTCCCTCGCAGCTTTTTGTAGTCATCAAGATAAAGGACGCCATAATAGATGTCCTTGTTATAGGTGAGCTGGATATCCCATCGGTCGTGCTTCTCCATTTCATGGAAATAGAAGAAATCCCTCAGATAGTTGGGAATCCTGATCTCTCCGTACGACAGGAGGGACTTGTCGATACGTTTGATGATGACTTTGTCGCTGATGATCTCAAAGGAGCTGAACCTTTTGTCTTCCATAACATCCACCTTAAAATTCTTATATATACATTATAGATTAATAACCCACGATTCTCCACTTATCCCATAATATTTTTTAAATTAAAGGATTGCGATACTTGCAATATAAAAACCTTAGTGATAACATGTACTAGAAATTAAACCCCTCGGGAGGAAAAACATTGAATTTAAATGAAGTCATGAGATTCGTAGAAAGTGAATATGTCGTTATCAATAACACACCCTGCGAAATCTGCGGTGGAGAATATATCACAGAGTCTGTCGGCCTGTCATTCGACGAAGGTCGTGCCAAGAATGTTTCTACCTGTGTCTGTGAGAACTGCGGAAATGAGAGGGAGTTCCTATTCAGGGCGCCTTTCGTCAATTTCCACGACATGGAGAACAATATAGAAAAAGAAGAATTGAATTAAGGAGAATTACAGGATGAAGAAGGAAATACTTGAAGCCGTCAACAAGGATATCGAAGACGCCTTGTCCCAAGTCGAAGACATGGAGAACTCCCTGGCCGAACACCCAGAGGAGGGAGTCCTGAAAGAGAAGTTCGAAGTCCTGTTCCAGAAGGTCGTGAACCTCGAGCAGATGCTCAAAGAGGAAGGGATCATCTAAGTAGATGTGTTGAAATCAGGAGAAATCCTGATTTTTTTCATTCCCGGATGACTCTTTCTCCACCCTGAAGGGTAGCCCGGCGAGCTGGAGCAACCTGCCGCGATAGAGCCGCTTTACACCATGCGCCTTGCGAAACGGGTCCTGCCCTCCTGTCCATCTTTAAACCTTTCCCCTATCGGTCAAATCCTTTTTTATTTGGCTCAGTCACAAAAACCAGTTGATTCCTTCGAT
>DATISI010000413.1:0-3291 GCA_035581745.1 Clostridiaceae bacterium | reverse complement strand
ACCACGAGGTGGTCGATGTGAGTTATGATGAAGAAGATGACCACACCACAACATAGGATGGAGCCAGAGGCTCCGGTCTGCTTTCCAATGGAAAGCCAGTCCGGAGTCTTTTTGTTTTTATGGTCCAATCACCCTAAACATGATAATATATAAAGGAATGGAAATGGGGGGATTTTTTTGTACGACTATATCAGAGGCGTCTACATGGGAATAAACAAGGATTATGTCGTGGTGGAGGCCCAGGGAATCGGCTTCAAGGTATTCACCTCGGGAAACACCATGGCGATGATGCCGGAAAAGGCAAAGGAAGTCATCCTTTATACGACACAGATCGTGCGTGAGGATTTCCTCGGACTGTATGGGTTCTCGACTAGGGAAGAGCTTGAGCTGTTCCACGTGATCATCACGATCAACGGCGTCGGCCCCAAAGCCGCCCTGTCACTCCTCTCCGTGTCCATGCCGGACAGGCTGAAGATGGCGATCCTGAATGGAAACGAGAGCCTTCTCCTGAAGGCCCCCGGAATCGGGAAGAAGATCGCCCAGCGGATCATCCTGGAGCTGAAAGACAAGCTGCACGTGGACAACACGGACAATCTGGATGATGACAGGAAGGAAGAACTCGAGGCGGAGAACAATATGAATGAGGCACTGGCTGCGCTCATCTCCCTTGGCTATACCGAGAAGGAAGCGAAGGGCGCCCTGAAAAAGCTGGAGGGTACACTTCCGCTGGAAGACACCATCAAGGAATCGCTAAAACTACTCATGAGATAAGGTGGGACAAATGGAAGACAGAATCATCGCACGTGATTTCCTCGAGGAGGACATCACCAGTGAATACTCCCTGAGGCCATCGCGGCTCGGGGAATACATCGGACAGACCAAAGTGAAGGACAGGCTGAAGGTGTTCATCCAGGCGGCGAAGATGCGAGGGGAATCCCTTGACCACGTCATCCTGCATGGACCTCCTGGACTCGGAAAGACGACCCTTGCGAACATCATCGCGAGGGAGATGGGTGGGTCGCTCAAGGTGACTTCCGGTCCCGCCATCGAACGGGCAGGTGACCTTGCGGCCATCCTGACCTCCCTGCAGGACAACGATGTGCTCTTCATCGATGAGATCCACAGGCTTTCCAGGACGGTGGAGGAGATCCTCTATCCGGCCATGGAGGATTATGCCCTGGATATCGTCATCGGCAAGGGGGCACAGGCGAAATCCATCCGGCTTGACCTGTGCAGGTTCACCCTCATCGGGGCGACCACGCGGGTGGGACTGCTCACCTCACCGCTCCGTGACCGTTTCGGCGTGCAGCTCAGCATGGAGTATTACACCTGCGACGAGCTGAAGGAGATCATCACAAGGAGCGCAGGCATCCTTGACTGCGCTATCAGCGAGCAGGGGGCTGTGGCAATCGCCAAAAGGAGCAGGGGAACCCCAAGGATCGCGAACCGGCTGCTCAAACGTGTCCGGGACTATTCCATGGTCCAGGGAAACGCGACGATAGAAGCGGACATGGCTGCACATGCCCTCGACATGCTGGATGTCGATGAGGAAGGATTCGACCGGATAGACCGGAAGATCCTCGAAGCCATCATCGTGAACTTCGACGGTGGCCCTGTAGGGGCAGAGACACTTTCCTATTTCATCGGAGAGGAGCTGGACACCATCGTCGATGTCTATGAACCATACCTCCTCCAGAAGGGATTCCTCATCAGGACTTCCCGGGGAAGGTGTGTCACCAAACGCGCATATGACCATCTTGGATTAAAAAAACAGACAGAGGATAAGGAGCAGGGCTCGTTATTCGATTAGAAGGGATAATAGATTGAAAGTAAAAGATTTTGATTTTGAACTGCCAGAAAGCCTCATCGCCCAGCACCCGCTGGAGGAGCGTGACAGCTCGAGGCTTATGGTTTTAGACAAGCATACCGGGGAGATCGAGCACCGACACTTCCGGGATATCGTCACCTACCTCAATGAGGGAGACGTCCTGGTCCTTAACGATACCAGGGTCATCCCGGCAAGACTTATCGGACAGAAGGAGGATACGCTCGGAAAGATCGAATTCCTTCTCCTGAACCGCATCGACCGCCATACCTACGAGTGCCTGGCCACGCCGGGTAGACGCGCAAGACCGGGTGTCACCTTCACCTTCGGGAATGGCCTTCTGAAGGCTGAAGTCATCGAAGTGAAACCGGACGGTAACCGGATCGTGCGTTTCAAATATGATGGGATCTTCGAGGAGATCCTGGACAAGCTGGGTGAGATGCCGCTTCCGCATTATATCACCGAGAAGCTGGAAGACAGGGAAAGATACCAGACCGTCTATTCCAGGGAGGAAGGCTCCGCAGCCGCACCGACCGCAGGACTGCACTTCACGCCGGAACTCCTTGCGAAGATCCGGGAGAAGGGTGTCCATACCGTGTTCCTTACCCTGCATGTGGGTCTGGGGACCTTCAGACCTGTTCAGGTTGAAAGTATAGACAGCCACCTGATGCATTCGGAATTCTACAGGATGAGCAGGGAGACGGCAGAGGTCATCAACCTTGCGAAAACCGAAGGCAGAAGGATCGTCTCCGTAGGCACCACCTCGACAAGGACGCTGGAGACGCTCGCGGACGATAACGGCTTTGTCCATGAATCCTATGGATGGACCGATATCTTCATCTATCCCGGATACCGTTTCAAATGCGTGGATGCCCTCATCACGAACTTCCACCTTCCCGAATCCACATTAATCATGCTGGTGTCCGCACTGGCTGGAAAGGAACAGACCATGGAAGCCTACAGGACGGCAGTCGAAGAGAAGTACAGATTCTTCAGTTTCGGCGATTCCATGTTCATCAGGTAAGACCATGTATACATTATTGAAGACTGAAGGAAAAGCGAGGAGGGGGAGATTCGTCACCCCTCACGGGACCATAGAGACACCCGTATTCATGAATGTGGGGACACTGGCCGTCATCAAAGGCGCCGTATCCTCCATGGACCTCAAGGAGATCGGCTGTCAGGTGGAGCTGTCGAACACATACCATCTCCACCTGAGACCCGGTGACGATGTCGTCAGGAAACTTGGCGGACTGCTCAAGTTCATGAACTGGGACAGGCCGATCCTCACGGATTCCGGCGGGTTCCAGGTGTTCTCCCTGGCCTCCATGCGCAAGATCAAGGAAGAAGGCGTCTATTTCAGCTCACACATCGACGGTAGAAGGATCTTCATGGGTCCTGAAGAATCGATGCAGATCCAGAGCAACCTTGCCTCCACGATTGCCATGGCATTCGATGAGTGTGTG
>DATISI010000412.1:0-3062 GCA_035581745.1 Clostridiaceae bacterium | reverse complement strand
ATGTTGTCCGCTATACGGAGGAAGGGGAGCTCAGGAAGGGTTTCAACAGGGACTTCATGAAGTACCTGGACGAGATCTCTTTCCGTATGCTCACGGGCGGAGAGGACTACTACGCCCTTTTCCTATCCCAGACCCTGCGGGAGATCGACTTCAACCTCGCATTCCCGACGGCCAGCGTCCTAAGGGGCGGAAATGTGATCTTCATCTTCAATCCGCTTCCCTTCCTCTACCTTGAGGAGCTGGAGGCAAGGGCGCTCCTGAAGCATGAAATCTACCACATCATCCTGAAGCATCACGGTAGGGAGAAGTCCCTGAAGAACAAGTTCGGGAAGCTCGCCATCAACCTTGGTCTCGACATCACCGTGAACCAGTACATCAGCCACCTGCCGACCTTCATGGAACGGATCGGTACGGTGAACAAGCGCTTCGACATGACGCTACGGACAGGGGAGACCCTCGAGTACTATGTCGAGGAGATCGACCTTGCGGTGAAGAAACATGGAAAACAGGATGCTGACCTCAGGAAGGAGAACGGCATCGACTTCTATGCGGCACACGATTTATGGGCGGAATCTGACAAGGAATCCGATGACGAGGCCCGGGAGAAGCTGAAAGGCATCCTCTCCCATGCGGGAGACAAGGGTGTCCCATCCGAGATCCTGAAGATCCTCCAGCTTGGCGACCGCGGAAAAGTCTCCTGGGCAGGGTTTGTCCGGCGTGCGATGAAGTCCATGCCGAAGGGAAAACGGAAGACTGTCGCAAGGCTCGACAGGCGCCAGCCCGGTCGTTTCGACCTGAAAGGAGAACTTCGGGACTACGTTCCTGAAATCACCGTAGCCCTGGACATCTCCGGAAGCATCGGGGAGAAGGAGATGGAGGGTTTCCTGAAGGAACTCCTGGGCCTGACGTACCAGTACGATTCGAAGATATGGATCCTCGAATGCGACAACGTCGTGCGTCGGGACTATGAGATCTCGACGCTGAAGGACATCAGGCCGCTCCTGAAGCGGCGGGGCGGGACGAGGTTCTCTCCGGTATTCGAATACCTGAAAGACAAGGGAAGCCGCAACACCCTGCTCATCTACTTCACCGACGGTCTCGGAGAGGACCGGCTCAGCGTGAAGCCCATACACCACAAGACCATCTGGGTCGTGCTCGGGAAGACCATGTCCCTGAAAGACCCCAAAGGGGAGGTCATCTTCCTGAGACCGGACCTTGAGGAAGTGGACAGGACCTATGGCATCGAGATGATGCGGACCATGTTGCAGGAGTGGGCGAAATAGCCTAGACTGGAATCAATAAGAGATTTGGAGGGATGATGATGAGGATAGGTGCGATTGAAGCCGGAGGAACAAAGTTCGTCCTGGCGGTTGGCAATGAGAAAGGGGAAATCTACAGGAGGCATGCGATTCCGACAGAGGATCCGGAGAAGACCATGGAGGGAATCCGGGGATTCTTCAGGGAGGAGCCTGTAGAGGCGCTTGGCGTGGGCTGTTTCGGACCCATCGACCTCATCAAGGGCTCGCCAGGATATGGGTCCGTGACCACGACGCCAAAAGTGAAATGGCGGAATTTCAATATCGTGGAAAGTCTGAAGTCCTTCCTCGATGTCCCCATCGGATTCGATACGGATGTCAATGGGGCTGCGTTAGGGGAAGCGTTCTTTGGCTCCTGTGTCGGACTGGACTCCTGCCTGTACATCACCGTAGGCACGGGAATCGGTGCAGGCGCGATCATGGAAGGGAAGCTCATCCATGGGATGCTCCATCCTGAGATGGGCCACATCTTCCTGAAAAGGCATGAGAAGGACACCTACAAAGGAATCTGCCCTTATCATGGGGACTGCTTCGAAGGGCTTGTCTCAGGACCTGCCCTGGAAGAACGCACCGGGCTGAAAGGAAACGACATTCCGGACGACCATGAGGTGTTCAGCATGGCAGCCTGGTACATTGCCCAGGCCCTCGTTGCCTACATCATGGTGCTTTCTCCAAAGCGGATCGTCATCGGCGGCGGCGTCATGCACAGGGCGTTCATGTTCGACCAGGTCAGGGCGCATGTGAAGGAACTGCTGAACGGCTATATCCTCACAAAGGAACTGGAAGACCTTGAAAGCTACATCGTCCCGCCGGGCCTTGGAGACAATGCCGGAATCGTCGGCGCGCTGGCGCTCGGCCTGGATGCCCTCTCCGATGTGAAGGGACATGTGCGGGTCAGATAACCCGAAGATATGACGAGGTCCTGCTGGAGACGGGTAAGGCTGCATGGGATTCCTTTACAGACCCATGACTTGAGAAGAATGAGGAAATAAAGCAAAGCAAACAAGAACAAGGATATCGGAGGAAGGTCATGGAAAAGGTCAGCTACAGGAGACTAACGGAATCGGACTGTGAACGGATGCGGGAGATCGACGCTTCCCAGTATATTGGAAGGGCATGGCGGGAAGTGGATGGGGCGCGACACCTGGTCATGAGCGACTACCATGATCCGGACTGGCCAAATGGCTACGCGCATCACCACAGCAGCCTGAAGCGCACCATCATGGAAGATGGCGCCGCTTTCGGAGCCTTCGCATGTCATGATGGCGGAGACTCCCTTGTCGGCATCGCATCTTTAGACCGGATGACAGGAGAGGGGAAGGCAGATGAAGTTCTTCTTGACCAGCTCTTCATCTCCCGGGAATATCGGAACAGGGGGATCGGGAAGGAACTCTTCAACCTCTGCCTCGCTGCAGCGAAGGAATGGGGATTGGAGCGGATCCGCATCTACGCGGGATCGGCAGAGGAGACCATCGCCTTCTACTTCGCCATAGGCTGCCGGGAAGCAGCCGTCATCGACAGGGAAGCGGAAGGTTATGACCCGCGTGATTTCCAGCTGGAATTCCTGGTTCCGGAAAAACTGAACCAATAGGTTCAAAACCCTCATCCCATGAAGCCTGGGTGGCGGAACGTGGGTGAGGAGAGGATGTAAGTAGAAAGGCCTTGAAGTAGAGAGGTCTTTAAGTGATCGGAATAGGGGAATCCTAACCATAAAAGAGTTGAAATGAGATAAAACGGAAAATAAAA
>DATISI010000411.1:0-4751 GCA_035581745.1 Clostridiaceae bacterium | reverse complement strand
GGCTCACGTAGATTCCCGACTGCAGGCTCACCCTCGCCGAGGAACTCCCCCCGGCGACCTGGGTGGTCGCAGAAAGACCTGTGAGGATGATGAGCGCAACGGTGAGCGCGGAAGAGAGGACCATGGCTATCCTGTGCTTCGAAGGGGATTCCTTATAGAAGGAAAGGAGCACAAAAGCTGCCCAGAGCAGGAAAAGGAGACCCGCACCCGCTCCAAAGTATGCCATGGAGCTGAGTCGTGTCCCACTGAGGATCCTGTTCGGTTTAACTTCCGCAAAGCTCAGGAGCAGGCTGGAAGCCAGCCCGACGGCGGAGAAGAGCAGCATGGTCCTGTCCGGCTCTCTCTTCAAGATCTCTCCTTTTCTACGCAATTTCTATTCAATGATGTTGTTGTTCTTCAGATATTCTTCTGCAATATCCCTTGGGGACATTCCATCCACGATGACCTTCTTGTTCATCTCCTGGAGCAGTTCCTTCGTGAGTCCGCTGAATATCCCGTCAAGGAGTTCCTTCACTTCAGGATACTTCTCTGCGACTTCCTCGCGCAGGATCGGAGCCGGTTCATAGACCGGTGGGATGGAGAGTGGGTCTTCCAGGATGATAAGGTCGAGGTCCACAAGTGACCCGTCTGTGGCGTAGGCCAGCGCGACATTGATTCCGTCCCTGCCTTCAGAAAGCCCCTTCAGGGTTTCCGCGGTATTTCCATGAGGCAGGAGGATCAGCTGGTCAGGCTGGAGTTTGAATCCGTAGGCCTCTTCCAGTCCGAGGAGTCCGACCTGTTTCTCTGCGAAGAGCTGGCTCGTGATGAACTTGACCTCTCCGCCATCATTGACGTATTTCGCAAAATCTTCCATGGTCGTGATGTTGTTCGTTTCGGAGAACTCCCGCTTCACGGCGAGCGCTTCTGTGTTGTTCGCTTTTGCAGGCGTCAGCCAGAGCAGCCCGTTCGCTTCGTCGGCATCCCTTATGGTCTCATAGCCTTCTGCGGCATCCCTCCAGATGGATTCCTCGGAGCCCTCGATATAGAACTGACCATTTCCGGTATAGTCCACACCGACATGCAGTTCTCCCTGGAGAAGGGCGTTCCTGTGCACATCCGGCGTACCGAACTGGACCTTGTCTGTCACCTCATAGCCTTTATCCTCCAGCGCGAGAAGGATCATGTTTCCCAGGATTCCGCCCTCGGTATCGATAAAGGATCCGACGATGATGGGGTCACCAGCATTCGGGACCTCACTCGACGGGGCTGGAGGAGCCGCCTGGCATGCGCCAAGGACCATACCCATCAAGGCAATCGCTGAAACCAGCATCATATTTTTTCTCATCTATATTCCTCCTATATTACAAATTATCGTACACTATCTCCATTATAACCGATATCCAGAATGAGAATGATACAATTTGTTTTAACTTTCGAAGAACAATGGTTAAACATGGGTGAGGATAAGTGTTCGAGTGAAGACCTCATCTCACGGGAGAATCTGTGGATAACTCCAAATTTTCGGACTTATTCATAAAGTTATCCATTGTTTTCCATATCTTATCCACAAATTGGGGATAACTATCCACATTGTAAACAGAAAAAGTCAGTTTTATGAATATCACCTTCTTCCGTTTATGAACTTTTCATGAACAGAAGACAGGGCCAAAAACAAGAACACCCCGCGCTCCGGTTAAAGAACACTCCCTTTCAGGCTTCCTTACCGGAACACGGAGTGTCCCTGCTACTATTTCAATTCTGTTCTCTCTCTTCTTTCCTGTTCCATGTCGCTCATCTGTCCATACAGTCCCCTGGTATTCCTATCATCAGGCCTTCCGTTCTTTGGTTCTCCGGTTTTCCGATGATGTCAGGGTTTCTGCAGATGGTATACATCCTTAGACGAAGAATTCGACCTTGAAGATCTTGAGGACGGGTCTGACTTCCTTGATGGACAGGGTCTCTGATTTCTCATTCCCTTTGAATGACGTCAGCATGACGTTGCCATTGTTCAGGTTCCTCACCCGTCTGATCGCTCGTCTGCCGCCATATTCCACCAGCATGAAGGACAGTCCCTGGATTTCTTTCACGTCATAGCCAAGGACGATGTCCTTCGGCATGATTCGGAATCCCGCCATGTCGTCATCCTTCACCCGTATGCCTACAACCTTGTCCTGTGCCTGACCTTCGATCTTCTTGTCCTTCACCGCATAGGTCTTGTTGTCCACAGGGGTCTTCAGGTCATAATCATAGATGGGGATATTCTTGATGTTGTCTCCGAAAGCCTGGTTCCACAGGTCGTTCACCGGGGTGACCGGTGCCTTGTAGGTATCCTTTGGTTTTGGAGCTTCCGTCTTCCTTTCTTCGGCGACTTCGTTGTCCACGCTCTCCTCGAGGGAACCCAGTCCCATCTTGGTCACGTCCTTGCCGAAGACCTTGGTGAATCTCTTCAGGAGATCCTCATTGACGACCCTTCTCCCCGACTCCACTTCTGTGACAAAACCCTCGGACACGCCGAGTTTCTTCCCCAGCTGCTTCACGGAAAGGCCGGCATCCAGTCTTGCTTTCTGAAGCTGCTCTCCTACTCTGCTCAATTTTCCCACTCCATTCTATTGTGGCTGCACATTTTCCCTTGCAGCTCTTCTTTCCTGTTCCATCTTGATGTTGTCTTCCCTTTCCTGGAGAAGATGCTCCAGGAGGTAGGAGAATTTCCATCTGTAGGAATTCTCGGTGACTACGGCCATGATGGACCCATAGACATGGTTCTTCCTGATCCTGACCACAGATTCCTTCAGTTCCTCATCTGTCTCATATCCATAGAAGACGATGATCTTCACTTCATGGAGGGGTTTCCCCTCATGTGCGACCCGCTTTCCTTCCAGGATCTCTTCCAGTGTTCCGCCTGCATTTCCGTCATCGATGATGTCCAGGGTGAAACCTGCAGCCTGCAGGCCATTCCGTTCATCCTCGCTCAGTCCGTGGACAAGAAGCACTCTTCCTTCTCTCATATTATCTCCTTTATTATAGAACCTCTGGCTCTCCGATGTTATCCGCGTTCTCTACTGTTACAGTTTCCATGATCTGGTCTTCCTGCGGTTTGTCGTTCCTGTCTGTCCTGACAGAAGTCATGGCGATGGCATGCTCGACGCCTTCGATGACCTTGCCGAATCCGGCATACTGTCCATCAAGATGCGGTGAGTCCGCGACCATGATGAAGAACTGGCTTCCCGCGGAATCCATATGCTGGGATCTCGCCATGGAGATCACCCCAG
Source organism: Clostridiaceae bacterium (assembly GCA_035581745.1). Taxonomy (GTDB): domain Bacteria; phylum Bacillota; class Clostridia; order Clostridiales; family Clostridiaceae; genus Youngiibacter. Next base: position 1,503 of record DATISI010000411.1, on the reverse strand, counting down.
TGGAATGTCTCAGGTCATTCTTGAAACCATTCTTGTTGAATTCGCCCTTGATGCGATATCCTGGACCACCCGTTCCGTTGCCTGAAGGGTCTCCGCCCTGGATCATGAAGCCAGGAATGACCCTGTGGAACTTCAGTCCGTTATAGTACCCCTTCTTCACGAGGGCTACGAAATTCTTCACCGTGTTTGGTGCGAGTTCTGGATATAGCTCGATTTTGATCTCTTTTCCATTGTTCAGTTTTATCGTTACGATTGGATTCATTTTTCATTCTCCTTTACAAATAGACTTCTACGTCCATTATACCTGAATATCACATGAATTTCCAAGCCTCCCGAATCATGTCCAGTTATCCCTGTTCTCCAGGTCATCTTTCCTTCGTCATTTCTTCACTTGCTTCATCACCCATGGCATCCCTCCACGGTCCTGCCTCTCACCCTTCTCCATTCCGATTTCCTTACTCGCCAGATCCTGCCATGAGCTGTCTCTCCTGGGTTTGCCGATCAGAAGCCTCATGTCTTTCCGTGGTGGGTGTCGCTCCAAATTATCACCAAATATTTTTGAAAGCCTCCTTGACTTAGAACACCTGTTTGCATATAATGAAATAAGAACATAAGTTCTTGTAAGGAGTGACGATCATGCAGAAGAAGAATGGTTTATTCGTGAAGATCCAGTATGACCTTGGAAAAGGCAGCGTTTCCGCTTATGGAAGAGCCCGCAACCTTGTACCGGAGGTTTCCGACTACAAATTCATGTTTTGTGGGGGTTCCTACAAAAAGAACGAGGCTACCATGGTTTTCAACGCCAGAACCTTCTCCGACGCAGAGTACATCGTACGCAACAATCCCTTCATCAAGAACGAGAACTATAGGTTCGAAATCTTCAGCAGGAATTATCTTCCCATAATCTCCTGATGGAAATGGGGCCATAGCCTGGAATGGTCAGCGCAGGGCATTCCAGGGACCCTATCTATTTACCGTTTTACCCCCTTAACCGGGGGTATTTTTTTATGCTGATAAATCGTCTGATATGTCACAAAATTCACAGTTTCTTCACGAATGATGTAGAAAATATCTCTGGATAGGGTATAATTAGCTTAACTATATGACTTGGGGGGATAACTTCTTGAAATCGAGTGTACCAGCGTTAATCAAATACGTCATACTGATCGTGTTCACTGTCATTGGAGAGATGGTCATCCGGAATCTGGCATCGAACAACCCGGATGAATTCTACAGCCCTTCACTCCTTATCGGAACCGTACTCGTCTATCTCATCTTCGGGATGATCATCGGCTCTGATGACCTCTTTTCCTATTTCGTAAGGAAATTCAGGCTTGAGGTCGATATGTTGAGACTGGGGCTTGGCCTCCTGTCCCTGGTGGTTTTCATCACCATCGGCATGGTGGGGATCTTCGAACCTGGAAACAACTTCTCACCCAGCAGCATCTTCGTCTTTTTCCTGAAGGGAAGGGCGTTCACACCCCTTTACCTGGCCCTTACCGG
>DATISI010000410.1:0-4251 GCA_035581745.1 Clostridiaceae bacterium | reverse complement strand
CAATAAGGTCTGATGCCGTGATTCCCTACTTGTCCAGGTTATAGAGCTTCGTATACTTCTCTTCGATATAGTCCAGGAAATACTTGGCATTCAGCTTCTCCCCCGTGATCCTTTCAATCAGGACCGAAGGTTCGTAGGTCGCACCGTATTTATGGACGTTATCCTTGAGCCACGCTGTGATCTCCTGGATCCTTCCTGTCCTGACGAGTTCGTCATAGTCCGGCAGGTCCCGCATGATGCCCTTGTAGAGCATCTGGGCGCCATAGAGGTTTCCAAGCGCGTAGCTTGGGAAGTATCCGATCATTCCGCCGGACCAGTGGACATCCTGCAGGATGCCTTCGCTGAAGGTCTGCGGGGTCACGCCGAGATAATCCGTGTATTTCTGTGCCCATAGCTCAGGAAGCTTTGCGAAATCCACCTCACCATTGATCAGGGCCTTCTCCAGCTCGTACCGGATGATGATATGGAGGCTGTAGGTCAGCTCGTCCGCCTCGATCCTGATGAGGGACGGCGTCACCTTGTTCACGCCCCTGTGGAGGTCATCCACGGAGACCTTCTTGAGGTCCGGGAACGCTTCGGTCAGGTGCGGGTATTCGCTCTCGATGAAGGAATGGCTCCTGCCCAGGATGTTCTCATAGAACCTGGACTGGGATTCATGGATGCCCATGGAGACTCCGCCGCCGATATTGGTCTTGGTCAGGTCATCCGGGATATTCTGCTCGTAGATGGCATGTCCGGTCTCATGGATGGTGGAATAGGTGCTCATCATGAGGTCGTTCTCGTCGAACCTCGTGGTGATCCTGACATCCTTGTTCCCGAAGTTCGTGCTGAAAGGATGTGCGCTTACGGCGAGGACGCCGGCGTCGAAGTCGTATCCGAGCCTTGTCGCAAGAGCCCTGTTGTACTGCTCCTGCTTCGCGACATCGAACTTCCCATGGAGGAAGCTGTCATCGAACTGGTTCCCGCTGGCCTTGATCCTGTCGAGGATCTTGACCAGACCATCCCTCAGGTCGCTGAAGATGACGTCAAGGTCCTTTACTGCGACGCCCGGCTCATACAGGTCAAGCAGCGCATCATACGGTGTGCCTTCGTAGCCGATGTATTCCGCGAACTTCCTGCTCAGCTTCACGATCTGCTCAAGGACAGGCTGGAAGGACGCATAGTCGTTGTTGTTCTTCGCCTCTTCCCAGACATTCTCTCCCCTGGAGACCAGGATGTTGTATTCAAGGTATTCTTCCTTCGGGATCTTCTTCTTGAAGTCCTGATCCTTCTTCTGTTTCTTCACCATGGCCTTCTCTTTGTCATCCAGCTCATCGAGATGGGTGTACAGTTCCTCGACGAGATCCATGAGCTCCGGGTCTGTCTCGATCAGGAAAGCTTCCTCGGCGCGGAAGCCGATGACTTCCGACCGTCTTTCGGATCCCTTTGGCGGCATGGCCGTCGAGGAGTCCCAGTGCAGGACGCTCAGGGCATTGTAGAGGTTGCTGAGTCTCAGCTGGTAGGACATGAACTTGTCAAAAGATTCCCTTAGGTTTGTCAAAATACATCACTCCTTGCAAAATAGTTTCCTTACGCTTTAGGCTTACTTCAATCCTATTCTATCGTCTTGTCCCTGTAGTACTTCTCGATCATGAGCTCCACATTGCTGTCCAGCTTCTCCGCGAGGTCGAGGATGGATTCCGTCTCCCTGCAGTACTTCACCATGATGCACTGTCCAAGGTTCCTCGGACACCGGTAGCACAGGCAGCCGGAATCATTCCCCTCACAGCTCACCCCGTACTCCGGACAGTGTTTGCAGTTCTCACCCAGTATTTGTCCTGACATTTAGTATAACCCCCTGTATTTGTCCATCAGCGCTTTCATGATCTCTATACCTGACGGTGGTGTGTACGTGATGGCGTTGGCGCCAGCCTTGATGGTCTCCTGGATGCTCTCATCCGAAGGCCCTCCCGTCGCGATGATGGGATAATCGGGATAGATGCTCCTGATCTTCCGCACGATCTTCGCCGTTTCCTTCGCGCCTGAGACATTGAAGATGGTCGCGCCTGCCGCGATACGTCCTGCGAAATCATCCTCTTCCGAAATGATGGTGACGATGATCGGGATGTCGATGACGTCCCGTACGCCGGCGATGGTCTCATTCGGTGTCGGGCTGTTCAGCACGACACCCATGGCACCCTTGAACTCCGCGTCGAGGGCCAGGTTCACCACCCTTTTGCCCGTTGTCGTTCCCCCACCCACGCCGCAGAACACCGGAACATCCGATGCCTGCACCAAACTCTGCGTGATGATCGGCTGAGGGGTGAAGGGGTAGACGCTCATGATGGCGTCCGCATTGGTGTTCTTGATGATGGCGACATCCGTCGTGAAGATGAAGCTCTTCAGCCGCTTGCCAAAGATGATGATTCCCGATGCATCCCGGATGCATACGGGGACCTCTATGATATGGTTCCTGAAATTCCCTTTGATTTCTGGTATGTTCTTCATGATGACCTCCTGTACGTGTATTCACGTCATCTTTCTTATTATATGTCTTTTTCCATTTGTTTGATATCCTTACAGGGTGAATCTGTACTTGTCCTGACGCACTACCAGATGCGGTTTCCATTCTATCCGATGAGAAACGGGCATTCCAAGGGTTCCTCTAATCCTCGTGGAGGACCACGGGGACAGGGCCGAGCAGGTCAAGCGAGTTTTCCGTGACCAGGCAGTTGTAGGCGAGGATCATGACCCCGTTGTCCCTTGCCGCCTTCACCGCCTGCTCGAAGACCGGGTCGAGGAGTTTCGCGGGCGTGAAGTGCGTGACCTTCTCGATCTGGATGAGGAACAGGATGCCGGCCCCATGGCCTTCCTTCTTCGCCGCGATGAGTTCATGGACGTGCTTCGTCCCTCTTTCCGTCGGGGCATCCGGGAAGCTTGCGATTCCGCCTTCCTCCAGGGTCACGCCCTTCACCTCCAGGAAGAATTTCTCTTCCCCCTGCTCCAGGAGGAAGTCGAACCGGCTGTTCCCATAGGTCTTCTCCCGGGAAATCCTGGAATATCCCAAGAGCTCAGGGATTTTCCCCATGAGGAGCGCCTCTTCCACCACATGGTTCGGAATCTGGGAGTCGATATTGATCAGCATGTCTCCCTTATAGCCTGCGATGAGGCTGAACCTGGTCTTGCGTGTAGCGCCATCCTCTTTCCGGAGGACAACGGTCGTCCCAGGAACCAGGATTTCCCGGTTCCTCCCCGTGTTAGGAACGTGCACCAGATGGACTTCTCCTTCGAGTTCTACATAGGCCCGGAACCGGTCCGGACGATTTATGAATAAAGCTTTTACAGTGTCTTTTACGAATTTCATAATTTCTCCTTGCATGTGGATAACTATTCTTGTTTTAATGAAATGATTACATAGTTATCCACAGATTCGGCCGATATGAGCCTTTTGCCTGTGGATAATGTGCACAACTTCCGAATACCCTTCTAATTCATAGCAAAACTTATCCACAGTTTTGACCTCTTATCCACATTCCGTGTGGACAAGTTTTCTCATCCCGCATTTCCATAAAGTCAACACGAAAAGCAAAAATGTAAGATTTGCAAATAAAAACTTCTTGGATGCAATTTGATGCTTTCCTGTTGACATCAATGTTCATTTTTGTTTGGGTGTCAACTTTCGCCTAATTATAGACCAATGTCCGTCCTTTTTAAAGTCTTCCGTTGAACTTTCCGGCTTGCTTCAAGTCAGGCGTTTGTGGCATCTGGCTTTCCCTCCCGTCCTGCATCTCATCTATTCCGCCTTCACGTTTCTTCAAAAGGGGCTGTGAAGGGCTTCCCAGTCGTAACCTGCGGTGGGATTCAGGATGCTTTCCGCTCCAATCCGCATGCTGTCCCTGGAATCTAAAGGGTCCTGTCTTATCCAGACAGGACCCTGCATTCACTTCTGTTCATTCCAACTCTTCATTTTTCGACTTTTCAACTTTTCAACTTTTCAACTTTTCACTTATTCTTTAGAAGGTTTCCTTTCCGCGCTCCTGTCATTTCGAGAGTTTCAGGATTTCTTCCTTCTCCGCGGAGATATCCACACTGTGGTTGAAGACATTCTCCGGGTCGTATTTCGCCTTGACTTTTTGCAGTCTGGAGAAGGCTTCATCGGAGAAGGCATCCTTGCTGAGGTGCCACTTCTCGTCGCCTTCCGTGAAATTGATGTAAACGTTGCTTAAGAGATGGTCCCTCAGGTGGTATTTCAGGAGGGATACCGTCTCGAGC
>DATISI010000409.1:0-8973 GCA_035581745.1 Clostridiaceae bacterium | reverse complement strand
CAGATTTTTCTTTTTGCCTTCATAGCTCAGTTGGTAGAGCAGTAGATTGAAGATCTACGTGTCCTTGGTTCGATTCCGAGTGAAGGCACCATTAAAGTGTTGATTAATTTCAACACTTTTTTTTGCGCTCATTTTCTAACTAATGTAGGAATAGCTTTCTTATTACGGACGATAAAGCCACGTATATAGATGAAGGAGAATTCCTGGGAAACCATATCTGCAATAGACGAGGCAGGGTTTTACAGGAAATGAGAATGCCGCCAAAGGATGTTTCGCCTCTTATGGTGTGGTATATTTGTCTTAAGGAAATGCTTGGAGAAATGGTCACAGAAGGATTGGAGGGACATAATGAAATATCTGGTATACGATATCGGTGGTACAGACATCAAATACGCGGTCATGGATGAACATGCGGAATTCATCATGAAGGAGAAGAGACCAAACAGGATGAGGTCAAAGGAGGATTTCATGGAGATGGTCGATGAAATCTATCGGGAACATGGAGAAGGCGTAGGCGGCATCGCATTCAGTCTTCCTGGGAAAATCGACAACGAGAGAGGGTATGCCTACACCAGTGGGAACCTGAACTACCTCAATGAGACGGCTGTAGCAGAAATGCTCGAGGCACGCTTCGGGATTCCCGTCACCATAGAGAATGACGCCAAGGCAGCCGCCTGGGCTGAAATCTGGAAAGGCAACCTCATGACCATCTCTGATGCGGTGGTCATGGTGATCGGGACAGGGTTAGGCGGAGCCATCGTGCTGGACAGGAAAGTCAGGCGTGGAGCCAGGCATAGTGCAGGAGAATTCAGTTTCATCTATGCAGGAAACCCTGGCGACGAAGGGAAAGCGATGAACTTCTCTGGGTATCATGCGGGAGTCTATGGATTCATCCATCCTGTGGCGAAGGCGAAGGGGATTCCGATGGAAGAAGTGGATGGATATCGGATATTCGAATGGATTCTGGAGAAGGATCCCGTGACCCTTGAGATCTTCAGGGGCTACATGAATGGGCTTTGTGCCCAGATCTGCAACCTTCAGGTCATCTATGACCCTGAGGTCATCCTCATCGGAGGAGGCATAAGCAAACAGCCCGTCTTCATCGAGATGCTGAGAGAGACCCTGAGTGTATACCATGAGAAGCTTGCGATCCATCTGGATTTGCCCAATCTTGATGTCTGCAGGTTCCATAACGATGCGAACCTCATTGGTGCCCTCTACAACTTCCTCATGGTGAAGCAGAAAAAGGAAGCAGCCAGGATAGAAAAACCCATCGGAATATCGTAATCATAAGTTAACATCGTATTCCTATGCTATTTTTTCATTTAGAGTATAATGGATAAAAATAACAATCAGGAAGTGATAAGATGTCAATCTATACGACAAGGTCCTGGGAAAGCGTCATCAAGAGCAGGGAGGATGTCCCTTCGGAATTCCTTCCCTCCTATACGGACACCTTTGGAGACAGTGAAGATACTTTCAAGAATTCCATCTACCTTCCGGAAGACTGGGCACTGATGAAACGTCCGGCCATGGTCCTGTCCATGAAGGAGAACAGGCTTGTCCTGTTCAAGGACGTAGAGGGATCGATCACGCGAAGGATCATCCCCATAGAAGATATCGAAGCCGTGGTGATTTCCGATATCCTGCTGGATTCGTCCTTCACCTTCCACTTCAATGACAGGGGGCAGCAAATCGAGGAAAGAGTACCGTTCCATGCGGTGTCCCGACGATATTTCATGGACATCCTGGAGGAACTGAGGAAAGGGTTCAGGGGCGCATTCCCTGACAGGAATATCAAGGACAGCCTGGAAGAGCTTGAGGAGAAGAGCTACAAGCTCTATAACTTCACGACAGATTACCTGAGGCCGGAAGACAGGATTGTGGAGAGCGTCTATGAGCCGAAGCTTCTGGAAAGGGCACGGAAGAACAGGAACCACAGCTCTGCGCCGGCAGAGCGGAATGTGGTCATCACAGAAAAGGAGATCCTGGTGCTGGAGGGAATCATCTCCCAGATAGGAACCAGGTTGGAATACGGGGTCAAAATCACCATCATGCCCAATGACAAGGTGGTCGATGCGGCCATCGCACAGCGGGATGAGCGGACGAGGATCCTCAGCTTCCATACAAGGAATGGATTCCGGAAGGATGTCATCGTGGGAAAAGGCAATGGCGAGAAGATCACATCGCTCGTTGCCTCACTAAAAAATCGATAGAGGTGGATATTTGGAAACACAGATAAATGGAAGGAAATACAGGACAATCAAGGAAGACCTGAAACCATATTTTGCCGGTCTCTATGGTGGAGACCAGCACATGAGCACAAAGGGCCTGTCCCGGTATGGATGTGGGTCCGTTACGCTGAACACCTACGCGGTCTATAAGGACCGGGCAAAACATACGAAAGAGGAATTGACGGAAAAGCAGGATGCGATGTTCCGGAAGTACCTGCTGGGACCGACCTCCGCACTGCGGTTCAAGCTGGCCGCAATCCTCTACTACCGGCTTAGAGGCCAGAATGCCAGGGTGAAGATCACCCATGGTCTGATCGAGAGTGGAGATGGCCTGAAAAAGATGATGCGTGACATTGTCAGGAATATCGACAACGACAATCCGGTACCCCTCATCATGGGGATGCTCGTCCAGAAAGGGTACAAGGACCATCTGGACAACCACTGGGTGACCATAACCGGATACTCGGACGACTATATGGTCCTCGTTTCAAACAATGGAAGGCAGGAGGAACTCAGCCTCCGCGACCTTGCCAGGAAAAGACTCTTTATCGCGACAGCGGCGATCACCCTGGAATAACGACGAAGCAGCCCAGACGTACCATGTGTACGCCGGGGCTGCTTCTTTCTGTCGCGGAAGGGGACAATCATCTGTCCCAATCGCCGTCCTGATTCATGGTATGGTTTCGTTGAGATCCCAGGCGTCATTTCGCATGGGTTTTCAGGAACTCCACAATCTCTTCTGCATGGTCCTCTGGTTTGACGTTCCTGTTCTCGTAGATGATCCTGCCTTCCTCGTCGATGATGAAGGTGCTTCGGGCGATCCCGATGGACTTGGTCCCGAACATGTTCTTTTCCTTCAGGACTCCATATTCCTCACAGACGATGCTTTCATAGTCCGAGAGAAGAAGGTAGGGAAGTCCGCACTTGTCGATGAACTTGTCATGGGAGGTCAGGCTGTCTCTCGAAATCCCGATGACCATCGCATTGAGCTGGTTGAGCTCGTCCAGCTTGTCCCGGAAGCCTTCCGCCTCGATGGTGCATCCCGGGGTATTATCCTTGGGATAGAAGTAAAGGACGACCTTCTGGCCGCGATAATCGCTGAGGATGTGCTCTTTCCTGTCCGACCCCATCAGGGCGAAGTCTGGTGCCATCTGATTGAGTTCTACAATTTGTTTCATATATTTCCTCCATATTCATTCGTTTATTGATATATAAAATATAACATCAAAGTATTAACAGGCAAATAGGAAATGGTGTCCATATTGTGAATTCCTCCAGGGTTTCCGGTTTTCGTATTATATGTTAAGATGAATATTGAATAAAATCAAAGGAGATTTTTATGGAAAATAGAGTTTTAGCTACAGTCAATGATGTCGAGATTACCTCAGACATCATGAACAAGACCATTGAACAGCTTCCCCCAGAGAGAAGAGGATATTTTGACAGCGAGTTCGGCAAGAAGCAGCTTCTGGACCAGCTGGTCAACTTTGAACTGGTCAATGCCTTCGGACTGGAGATCGGTGTCGACAAGGACCAGGCCTACCGCACACAGCTTGAGCAGGCGGAAAAGGAGATCCGGTTCAACACCACGATGAACAAGATCATGAGCACCATCACCGTCACCGATGAGGAAGCACAGCAGATCTACAACGAGCATCCGGAGAAGTACAAGGGCCAGGAAGTCATCCGTGCCAGCCACATCCTTGTGGACAGCGAGGAACTCGCCGTGGATATCCTGAAGAAGATCAACGAGGATGGCATGGCGTTCGAAGACGCAGCCATGGAATTCTCTTCCTGTCCTTCAAAGGAGCAGGGTGGAGACCTCGGGGAATTCGGCAGAGGGATGATGGTCCCTGAATTCGAGACAGCGGCATTCGCCCTGGACAAGGACGAGATGACCCAGCTTCCTGTCAGGTCACAGTTCGGATACCATATCATCAAGACCACAGACAAGAAGGGCGTGGAAAGCGCTTCCTTCGATGAGGTCAGGGACCAGGTGAAGGGACAGATGCTTCAGGAGAAGCAGATGGAATACTACACGAAGCTCCTGACTGAGCTGAGAGAGAAGTACAACGTCGACGTGAAATAAGAAGAGACTGAAAGGATGAGGCGTGCTGTGAGCAGGCCTCATTCCTGATGATAAGGCATTCCCGGATGACCGGGAAGCGGTGGAAGAGGTGCGATGTGAAGATCCTTCAGGTGATCAACAATTTGGATATCGGCGGAGCGGAAGCCCTCCTCAGGGACTATGTGCTCCATTCCGCACGGAATGAGAACATCGTGGTGACCCTGGTGAAAAACGACAGCTTAATCACGAAAGCCCTGGAAGAAAAAGGGGTGAAGGTGATCGACCTTGACCTCGTGAACAAGTACAGGGTCCTGTCTGCGCTCCGCGGCATCAGGCGGGCCATCCGGGAAGAGAAGCCGGATATCGTCCACGGGCACCTTTTTCCTCCCCAGTATTATCTGGCGGTGCTGAAGCCTTTCTTCAGAAGGGTACCTTTCCTCTTCACCGAGCACTCCACGAGCAACAAGCGGCGGGAGAAGAAACTCTTCCTCCCTCTGGAGAAGTGGAGCTACGGTGCGTTTGACAAGGTCATCAGCATCGGTGAGGTCACGAAGGCGGAGCTGGAGAAAATCCATCAAAGCCCGAAGAATGTCGTGGTCTACGGCGGGATCGACAGCACGAGATATATGAAGGAGAGGAAGATATCCTATGACTTCATCCTTGTGGGTTCCTTGAGGGGAAACGAGAAGGGTGTCTACATCTTCCTTAACGCCCTGGCCATGATGAAGGACAGTTTCCAGAAGGCGGTCATCCTTGGAGACGGCGTCCTTAGGGGAGAACTCACCGCCATGCGGGATTCCCTGGGTCTGACGGGCAGCGTGGATTTCCTCGGCAATGTGCCGAATGTGGAAGACTACCTCAGCCAGGCGAAGATTTTCGTCCTGCCCTCGAGATTCGAAGGCCTTCCCATCTCCATCATGGAAGCGATGTTCGCAAAGACTCCCATCATCGCGTCCCGGGTCGGAGGCATTCCGGAAATCGTCCCGGACAGGGACTGCGCATACCTCTTCCCCGTAGGGGATGCCACGGCCCTGAAAGAAGCGATGCAGAAGCTTCTTACGGACCAGCCGCTCAGGGAATCCCTTGCGGAAAACGCCTTTGAGCGCGCGGCCGGGACCTTCACCCTCGAGGCCTATACCAGGAGGATGGATGACCTGTACGACGAAGTCGTAAAGTGAAAGATAGCGAGCGATAAGACCGGCAGCCGATCCAATGGGAAAGGCTGCCGGTCTTCTGCGGTGAAAGGATAAGGGGTTCTGAAAGGTTTCTGGATATCTGGACCCTGGAAACCTTTCTAACGAGAAGGGTTCCCTTAAGCGCAGCACGAGTTCCTAATACCAGACCACATCCTGCGGTCATGACATCACTTCTCGTGACTAGAAGATCACTTCATTCAGGCTCCTGATGTAGACATGGCAGTTCCGCATGATCTCCTCATGATGATGCTCGGAGAAGGAGTCATGGACACCGAAGACCTTCATACCGGCTTTCCTGGCACCGAACATAGCCTGAGGGATATCCTCGAAGACGGCGATGGATTCGGGAGGAAGTCCCAGAAGCTCCGCGGCCAGGAGATAGACATCAGGTTCTGCCTTTGTCTTTCCCGCCATATCTGTGGTCACCACGACATCGAAGAAGTCCGTGATGTCCTGGGCTTCGAGGCAGGCTTCCAGAATCTCCCGGGAGCTCGAAGTGGCAAGGGCGATTTTCACGCCGGAATCCTGGAACTTCTGCAGGATTTCCCTGGCACCTTCCTTCAGGAAGACATTCGTCCGGTATTCCCGTTTCGCCGCCTCGTTCCACCTTGCCTTGATCTCCTCCACGGTGTCGAGGAGATGGAAGCTGTTCTTGAAGAACTCCGCGGTCTCGTGGAAGCTGAGATGCGCGATGCTCTGCATGAGGGCTTCCGGAGTCAGGGGAAGGTTCCTTTCGAGGATGAAATCCTCATCGATCTTGCGCCATACCCACATGGAGTCCACAAGGGTTCCATCCAGGTCGAAGATCACGCCTTTGATATCTTTTAACATGTATTCACCCCAATATGATGTAGTGGACAAGCACGGCATAGAGGGTCCCGATCAGGGCGCCGGCCGTGACGTCAGAAGGATAATGCACGCCGAGATACACTCTCGACATGGCGACGATGGCTGCAAGAACCACATAGACTGTGGAGATGAAGGGATTGGGTGTCAGGAAGGCGATAGTCGCTGCCAGCGCAAAAGCCGCTGTGGTGTGGCCGGAAGGGAAAGAGAACTGGTCGATGCCGATCTTCAGGCTTTCCAGCTCCAGGATGACCTCGAAAGGCCTTTTCCGCTTCACAAAATATTTCAGGACACCCACGGTGACCGAGGAAAGGACAAGGGCAAGGGCGGAGTTCTTCGCGAAGGCGGTGAAATTGGAACCGGGGAGCAGAAGAAGTCCAAGGATCACGCCGACAGCGAACACATCCGAACCCAGGTAGGTCGCTCCGATGAAGAAGTAGTCCATCATCTTGGACCGAAGCCTGGTGTGGATGTAGACGACCGCGGCATTATCGAACCGTACGATTTTTTCTAGCATAGCTTTCTCCATGTCTTTTTTATTTTCCCCATTATAGCACGAAAGAGAAGATGGCAACCACCTTCTCCCGATGCATCATATTAAAGATTGGTTAAGTTCCGGTTACGTGAGGAACCTTCCCGCTTCATCAGAAAGTCCGCTCAAAAATCTGGGTGTTGGTGTGGTCCTTGAAATCCTCCCGGTCCGTGATTCCGAAACGGCCAAGGATCTCATCCATGAGCGGGGAGTTGGAAGCCACCTTGATGACGGATTCCCGGGCGTTACGCTCCAGGGCATCCCTTCCCAGGTCCCTTGGGATGAGGATTTTCGGCCCGCCGACGCATCCGCCGACACAGCCCATGCCCTCGACGAAGGAGGCATCCAGCGTGCCCTCCTGGACCTTCTGGAGCATCTCCTTGCATTCCTTGACCCCGTTCGCCTGGACGGATTTCAGCATCCTGTACTTCAGGGGGAACATCTCCTCCAGCGCTTCAGCCACGGCGACAGATACGCCGCCTGTGCGGCCGTAGAGCCTTCCGCCCTGTGAGGCATACTCCATGGAGGGGACGCCCTGGAGGGTGGCGGGATCGAGTCCCAGCGCATCGAACATCGACTTCACTTCCTGGAAAGTCAGCACGGCATCGATGGCACCTGCGATATCCGGATCCTTCGCCTCCGCCTTCTTCGCGATGCAGGGTCCGATGAAGACGACCCGGACATCCGGATTGAGCGCCTTCAGGATCCTTCCCGAAGCGATCATGGGGGAGACGGAAGGAGACAGCTCAGGAATCAGGTCATAGTAGATTTTCTTCAGCATGCCCACCCACATCGGACAGCAGCAGGAGGTGATCATGATGTCTCCAGGCTTCTGGACGATCTTGTCGAACTCCACCGCTTCCTTGAGCGTCAGCATGTCCGCGAAGAAGGCCACTTCCACCATGTCCGCGAAACCTACCTTGACAAAAGCCTCTCTCAACATGTCCAGCGAGACGTCCTCACCGAACTGTCCGGCGATCGCCGGGGCGACAGACGCGATGACGCGTTCGCCCGCTTTGATCCTGGAGAGAACGGGAAGGAGCTCGGTCCTGTCCATAAGGACCCCGGTATCGCAGGCGTCCACACAGAGTCCGCAATTGATGCAGAGGTCCTGGTCGATATGGAGCATGTTGTCTATAGGGATCCGTGTGATGGCGTTCATCGGGCAGATGTTCTGGCACCTGGTCTTTCCCGAGGAACTGTCACAGGTCTCGCTGCAGGTGCCGATCTTCTCCACGACATCACGCCTCACCTCATGGTTGGTGATGGCACGGATCAGGTTCCGCACATACTTGTCATCGTATTCCAGCGTCACACCGCAGAGCGACGACACGACCTTCGAGAATTCATCGAGGTCCTCCCTGTCCTGGGACATGACCTCCATGAGGACATCCCGGAAGTTGTCCTGGTAATAGGCGCGTATGAGTTTCTTGAAAAGTTCTTCATTCTTCTGCAAAATCCCATCATCTCCTGTTCCTCATGATTTCCTTCATTGTAAGGCTTTATTTGAAGATTCTCAATATTTCTAAACTGATGTTAACATGTTAACATGGATTGTACCAACATCTGGCTGAAGAAAGATTGGATAGGTTACAATAGGAGGGATAGGGTACAATGGAAGAGAAGCAGGACCAAGTGAAGCTTATAGGACAAGACCCAGTGAAGCTAAGAAACAATGAAGATAAAGAACAATGAACAAGTAAAATAAAAGACAGGAAAGAAAGGGAAGCGGGTGTACAGCATGGACGAAGAGAAGAACCTTTCCGTGGATGAGTCGATCGAGGACCTCCAGCTGGAAGGACTAAAGATCATACAGAAGAAGAAGGGGTTCCGGTTCGGCGTGGACGCTGTGCTCCTGTCTGATTTCGCGAAGGTGAGGAATAGGGACCGGGTGATGGATTTCTGTACGGGAACGGGAATCCTTCCCATCCTGATCGCAGGGAAGTCAAAGGCGCATGAAATCTATGGACTCGAGATCCAGGAGGAGTTTACGGAGATGGCGAAACGCAGCATCCGGATGAACCATCTGGAGGAGCGTGTGACCATCGTGAGCGGGGACCTCTGTGACAGGGAAGGGCTGAAGGGACTCGGGCTTTT
>DATISI010000408.1:0-2908 GCA_035581745.1 Clostridiaceae bacterium | reverse complement strand
CCGGATGGGCGAGTACAGCGACCGCGCCATATTTGTGCAGAAGCGCGAGTCCGTCCTCCACGGAAAGGTAGCGGTTCGGCACATATGCCGGGCTTTCCTTCGAGATGAAACGGTCGAAGATGTCGTTCACCGTATAGCCGGGGTACTGGCGCTGAATCGCCTTGGCCACGTGGACCCTGGTGAGGACACCGCCGGCACGGGCTCTCAGGGACTCATAATCGAGGTTGATGTCGAAATGGATTTTAAGGAGCTCGATCATCCGCATCACGCGGTCATTCCGATGCTCGAACAGGTTCTTCAGGTAGTCGATGAGCACCTGGTCCTCATAGGACCTGTCCGTGAAATACCCGAGGATATGGATGCTCTCCTCGTTTCGTATGGTGGTCAGCTCGATTCCCGGGATGAACCGGATACCAGCCGCAGCTGCGCGTTCCCTGATCCTGGGAAGGGACGCTGTGGTGTCATGGTCTGTCACGGCGATGAGGTCGAGCTTCTCCGCGATGACGAGGTCCATGAGGTCATCCGGGGAGAGTCTTCCATCGGATGCCGTGGTGTGGCAGTGGAGTTCTAATTTCATTTCAATACCTCTATTTCCCTTCCAGGCTTTTTCTCATCAGCTCCAGAAGGTATGCTTCAGTCCGTTCGAGTTCAGGAAGGATTTCTGGAAGGGCCACTTTCTCCGGGAAGGTGAATCCATCCTTCAGCGTGTTCCGGCTTCCGAGGAAGACCTTTCCGTTATACCAGGTGCTGAGGTGTTCCTCTCCGCGCAGGGCCTTCACGATGGAGATGGCGCCAGAGGAAAGGGCGGGGGCGATATACGGCTTGAAGCCGGTCTCCCTGACCCTGAAGTTCTCGACCTCTGTGAGCTGGGTAAGCTCCTTCGAGCGTTCCTCGTCATAATCCATGAGCGAGTTCACGACGACCAGGCCTTTTCCATGAGGTCCGAAAGCGCGCAGGTCATCGTTTGGATAACCCTTTTCCCAGGCGATGAACCTTGCCCGTGCCTCCATGACCCCGAGTCCGAAGCCCCGGACACGTTCCGGAGGGACATTCCCTTCGACCACCAGGCTCATGCAGAGCAGGTCGACGGGGTCGGAGACCACGAAGAAGTGTCCCTTGAACCCGGCTGCCTCGGCCTTCAGGGCCTAGTCGAGAAGGACGGTCTTGTTCTTCTCGAACTGGACCAGCCGGACATCCTTGAGGTCCGTATCGAGCGGCGGGACGAAGAGGGAGACGGTGAAGATGAAGACATCGGTATCAAATACCCCGTCGAGGTCGGTCTCCACGATAGGCGGCATGTCCGTGCCATCCGAAATCTCGTTCACTTCAAGGTAGTAGCGCCTGCGCTTCATCGGGTCGCGGTCAAAGATCCTCACTTCCTCGATGACATCTTTCCCCAGAAGGCGGAGACCCATGAGCAACGTTCCCCCCACATCACCGAGGCCGGCGATGGAGACACGGAATTTCTTCTTCGTCATGATGGGGTCTTCGAGGTCGTGGCGGCTGTTCACCAGGTTGACACGGAGACCGCCAAGGTCATCCGTCCCTTCCATGAGGAGGCGTGCCCCGGTGCTGCCGAGGACCTCCGACAGGGTGGTCGCCGTATAGCGGTTCAGCGGGCCTCCAGGACGCACGACGTACACAGGTGCATCCTTTGACCTCAGGAAGTCGATGGCGTCCTCAAGGGCGCAGGAAGTGGTGTCATCCGAGAGGATGGTGAGGACCTCGTTCAGGATGCAGGGGTCGAGTCCGTCCACGAATGGCGGAACCAGGATATCGTTCTTCAGTCTTTTGATCTCCACGTAGGAGAGGATCTCTTCCAGGGTGAAAAGGTCGGCCATATTCGTCCTCCTTGTTTCCCGCAGGGAACCTGGTCAGGCTCCCCGGGAATGTCTTATTCTAAAATTGTGACGCTCGTGAAAGGTCCCTAGCGTACCAGCCGCTCGATCCGCATCAGGTGCTCCCTGTCGGATTCCAGGTAATAGGAAGGGCTTCGGTAGAGGTCGTAGACGATGTCTTTGCCCTTGTCCGGGCATCTCGGCATCGTGAAGACCTGGCCAAGCGAGGAGAGGGTGAGTTTGCGCTCGTAGACCTTGTGGAACTCCTCCTCGATGACCTTCAGGATATCCAGGGCGTTCTCCATGGAGACCCTGGACAGTTCGAAGACCGCTTTGTTTCCCGCGTCGAGAAGGAAGTTCGGTGAGGTATAGGGCAGGATCAGGTTGATGGAAGGGATCAGGTTCCTTTCCGGGAACGACCCTCTCCAGAGGGCATTGCCTCCGATGAATGGATACAGGTCGCTCTCGTTGAACCAGACCTTCAGCCTCGGGATATAGTAGACGGATTCGACCTTGTAGCCTTTGCTGGTCATGAGGTCCAGTCCTCTCGCGGACAGGATGCCCGTGATGATCTTCCTGACCTCGATGTTCTCTTTCTGCAGCAGGGGGTTCAGGGCCTTCATCCTGTAGCCTTTGTGCAGGAGCGTGTCGACAAGGAGTACGGGACGGTTGAAGGACTTCAGTGTCTTCACCTGGTTCTCCAGGCTGAGATAGAAGGGGACTTCCTTGATGGCGAAATCGAGCATGTCCGAGTTGAAGTATTTCTCCGTATGGAGGGATTTCGTCACGGTGTTCGGGACGAGTTCCCTGTCGAGGATATCGCCATAAGGGACACACATGAGTTCTCCGAGTACCCGGGGTGTGCTCTCCTTCATCCCCACATTGTTCTCCGCACAGATGGTCTGGATCATGCCCTGGTGGAGCATCAGCGGCTCGAAGGGAAGGACGAGGTGTCCGGGGTAGAGGGAGCAGATGGCCTTCTGGAGTTTTCGCCTTGTGGACTCGATGACGTGCCTGAGCTTCGGGTTGGTCCGGAAAGGGTCCTTCAGGATGTTGTCCATGTCGAGGTT
>DATISI010000407.1:0-3138 GCA_035581745.1 Clostridiaceae bacterium | reverse complement strand
CAGGATGTCCGGACTGGGCAGTATGGATCATCGTCATCGCTGTCTTTCTCAGTTCGATGGCTTTCGTCTTCAGTTCCTGGATATTTGCGTTATTCATTTTCTTCCTCCTTGTATTCTTCTTTTGTTTGTCCAGGGAATCCTATTCCCTTTTATCGTAAAGTTGATGATGGCCTTCCTACGGTGCTATTCCTGTACTAGCCGTTGCACCTCGACCCCTGCGAGCCGTTCGAAATACCTGACGATGCTGGCATGGTCCTCATCCATCTGTCCCGCGACCTTAAGGGATTTCATGACCTCGAACAGCTGACTTGTGAACGGAACGGGGATATCGAGTTCGTGTGCAGTATGGATGACATTCCTGATATCCTTCAGATTGATGGAAATCTTCCCACCGGGTTTGAAGTTCCTATCCATGATCATGGGCGCCTTGGCATCGAGCATCACGCTCCCTGCCGCTCCACCCCTGATGGCTTCATAGACCTTGGCGGGGTCTGCGCCCGCTTTCGCAGCAAGCACAAGACCTTCCGACAGGGCTGCGATGTTCAGGTTCACGATGATCTGGTTGGTCAGCTTGGTGATACATCCGCTTCCTATTCCACCGGTAAGCACCGCACTGGTTCCCATCTGGTGGAAGAAAGGGAGGAGCCTGTCAAAATCATCCTGGCTTCCACCAGCCATGAAACTGAGTGTACCGTCTATGGCTTTCGGTTCACCTCCGCTGACCGGAGAATCGACGAAGCGGATGCCCATGTCATGGAGTCTTCCTCCGAACCGCTTCGCTTCGGAAGGATTTACCGAGCTGAGGTCACAGACCAGCGTCCCCTTTTCCAGGTACTGGCTGAGTCCTTTCTCCCCGAAGAGGACAGTGTCCACAATGGGACCGTTGGGCAGGATGGTGAAGATGATCCTGCATGTCTTCCCGATTTGTTCCAGCGTCGCCGCCTCGGCGTTATTCCTCACCAGTTCTTCAACGACGGTCTCATTGACGTCGTTGACCATCACTGGAGTGCCTTTTCTTAACAGGTTCTTTGCCATGGGCTTGCCCATGATCCCGAGACCTATGAATCCGATCTTTCCGATGTTTCCCAGGCTCTCCATATTTCCCATTATTCCCATTGCTGCTACTTCAGCAGTTCAGGAAGGATCAACGAGATTCTGGGGATATAGGTGACGAATAGCAGGACAATCACCGAAGAGACGATGAGCGGTATGGCAGCCTTTGAAATCTTCTGCAGGTTGAGCTTCCCGATTCCTGCGGCGACATAGAGGTTCACTCCTACCGGAGGCGTGACCAGACCGATTGCCAGGTTGACAATCATGACCACACCAAGGTGGACAAGGTTGATTCCGAGGACCCGCGCAACAGGTAGGAACAGCGGCGTGAAGATGAAGAGCGCAGAAGTGGAATCAAGGAACGCACCCGCGATGAGCAGCACGATGTTGATGATGATGAAGAAGATGATTGCATTCCCATTCGCGACACCGATCAGGCTTGACGAGATGACAGCTCCGATTCCAGATACCGTGATCACCCAGGCGAACAGGCTGGCTGTCGCCGTGATCAGCATGACAACAGCTGTCTGCGAGGTCGAGGTAACGAGGAGGGTGCGCAGGTCTTCCAGTCTGATGCATTTGTAGATGAAGATGCCTACAAACAGACCATAGACCACGGACACCGCTGCCGCTTCCGTCGGTGTGAAGATTCCTCCATAGATTCCTCCGAGAATGATGACGGGCATCATGAGACCCCAGAAGGCATCCGCGAAAGCTTCCCATCTTTCCCTGGTTGTGGCCTTTGGCAGCGTCTTCAGGTCAAGCTTCCGTCCAACAATTAGTGCCACGATACACAATCCGAGTCCGACAATAAGTCCCGGGATGATTCCAGCCATGAAGAGCGTTCCGATGGAGACGCCAGCGATGGAACCATAGACGACAAAGGTGATGGATGGCGGGATGATGACGCCGATCGCACCTGATGCGGCCATGAGGGCTGAGGAGAAGTCAGGCGTGTATCCCACCTTGATCATCGCTGGAATGATGATCATTCCGAGTGCTGCCACTGTTGCAGGACCGGATCCCGATATGGCTGCGAAGAAGCAGGCCACGATGACACAGACAATCGCCATACCGCCTTTCACATGTCCCAGGAGCTTTTCCGCGAGGATGATCAGCCTGCTTGAGATACCTGCCTTGTCCATGATGTTTCCACCAAGGATGAAGAAGGGAATCGCAAGAAGCACGAATTTGCTTGAGGAGGAGTACACATTCATCGGTACGATGATCAGGTCCACACCCTCAGCCAGCAGTGCGACCACACTGGAGAGCCCAAGTGTGATGGCAATCGGCACATTCATCAGGAGAAGGGCTATGAAGGTAAGGAATAATACTACTGCGGTCATGTTAATTCACCTCTTCTTTCATGCTCTTGGAAAGGCTCTCTAAGAACCTCATCATGAGGATCAGTGCCCCAAATGGCACGAATGAACCAAAGATCCACTCCGGGAGCTGCATGCCTGCAGTAAGCTGCTCGAGCCTGTATTCGTTGATGGCCATGAGCACGCCGTAATAGAAGAGTACGGCACAGAACACGATGGCGAGAAGGTTCCCTGCGATAGTGACTATCTTTCTGCTCTGGTCTGTCAGTTGGTCCGTAATCAGCGTAAGTCCCAGATGCGCGCCCCGCTTTGTGGCAATGGCTGCGCCGACCAGTGTCAGAAGCACAAATAAATTTGTTGTGATCTCGTCACTGAAGGAAAGTGAAGCACTGAACACATATCTGGCCACCACATTCACAAAGGTAAGGATGGTCATACTGGACAGACATACGATGGCGATGGTCTCTTCAAATAAATCAAATTTTGTTTTCATTAGTTCCCCCCATTAAATCGAATCTCCAGGAGCATATTGTCTCTGGATGGTTATTTCAGACCGAAGGCTTCTGCTGCCTCTGTCCCATACTTTTCCTTGAAATGCATGCGCAGGTCGGAGACGACAGCTTTAAATGGTTCCAGTTCCTCGGATGTCAGCTCAGTGACTTCCACTCCGGCATCCCTGAATTTCACTTTCAGCTTCTCTTCACTCTCTTCAACCATGTCTCTTCCCCATTCACAGGCTTCAAGGGCCTTCTCATGAAGGAGT
>DATISI010000406.1:0-3115 GCA_035581745.1 Clostridiaceae bacterium | reverse complement strand
CTAAGATGGACTAAAGAGGTGAGCAAAATGAAAAAAGAGTTAAAAAGGTCATCCCGGGACAGGATGTTCCTAGGTGTCATCGGCGGATTCGCGGAATACCTTGGCGTGAGTTCCTCGCTTTTGAGGATCCTCTTCGTCATCTTCTCGCTCCTGCCTGGCCCGTCCATCATCTTCTACATCATCTTCGCCATAATCATGCCTGAAGACCGTTAAGTGATTTGAAGCTTTGCTGTACGTGAAGTAGACATACCAGTCAAAAAGACAACGTATTCCTTAAAGAAGTATGCAGAAAGCTCCGGTGTACAATTCGTACCGCCGGAGATTAATTGCGTTCTAAATTAGTCAACAACCTATGTTTTATCTTTCCCACTGCCCGCAGGCGTCTTCAGGATCTCTTCATCGACTTTCGCACTTTTCGTCTTTCCTGCTGCAAGTTCCCTCACAAGAGCGATCCTCGCCTTCTCATCCAGGATGTTCCCTTCGTCGTCCACGGTCACATGGTATCCTTCATGGATCTCCGTATGGAAGTTTCCCTTGGCGACGGAGAATCCCTTAAGGCCTGGCGCATCCAGGAGTCCTTCCCTGATTGCGAGGTAGATGACCTCTGGGTCGACCAGGGGGTTCTCGACGTCTTTCAGTTTGGAGATCTCCTTCAGGAGGTATCTCACCTCGTCCTTCAGGTAGTCCACGCGGTCCCTGAATTCCCTGTCGTCCTTCAGGCTCTCGAGCAGTCCCCTTTCCGCGATCTCCATGGATTTCTTGACGATCTTCACGCTCTCCATGATCTCCTTGCTGGTCGCACGCATGACGGCTTCCGAATAGGAGACCACATGGACGATATCCGGCTTGAGGAAGGTCCCGTAGAACATCGTGGAGGCGATGAGCCCTTTTGCGGCATCCATGTCGGCAGGATAGGCAAGGAGCCCGGTCCTGACCATGCGGATGATCTTGAAGGTGTCATCCTCGATCTCTCCCATGAGTTCCAGCTTCGCGGTCATCTTGGCGAGGTCCATCTTCGGGGAGATGGAAGGCGGGTTGGCCAGCATCAGCTGCATGACCATGTCCTTCACGCCGAGGTGTTTCGCGACTTCTGCCGTGATGTAGCTGATGGCGACCTCGACGACGTCGGAGCAGTATCTCAGCGCCCACTGGTGGGATTCGTTCATCTCGACCGGAACGCCCATCTCGGCATTCAGTCTGATCGCCGCCATGTTTTCGGTGATGGCCCGGAGGAGCTCCCTGTTGGAACGCCTGTCGAGCTGGCTGTACCAGGTCAGCGGAATCGCTGCCCAGGCATTGTTCACGGTCTCCTTCAGGATGCTGGAGAACTCATAGAGCATCTCCGTACCGGAATAGCAGCGCATCATCGGGAAGTTCCCACGCCTCGTCGCCTCATAGAGGTGTCGAAGGTGTTCCTCATTCCGTATTGGTGCTCCGCCGGCTCCGTCTTCGCCCTTCTTCATGAGTTCCTGGTTGAAGTAGAACTCCTGGCAGTTCTGGTCCGGTGCCAGGGAGATGACATCGAGCAGTCCGCTTTCCGCAAGGATCTTGATGTGCTCATAGGTGGATTCGATGGTCTCGAGTCCGATGTGGTGCCTGATGATCGGGAAGGGCTTCTTCCATTCGATCCTTTCCCTCAGGGTCTGTGGCGGCTTCGCGTCCACCTGTCCGTCACGCTCGACGTTCCGGAGATAAAGGACGGCTTCAAGCCGGTCCTCCGTTCCATCAAAGACCTTCTCGATATAGTCGAATTCTCTTGCGACCTTCGCGGTCTCTATGGTTCCTCCGAAGATGAACTTCACACCCTTCAGGTCGTTCTCCACAATGAAGCCCTTAAGCTCATTCAGGAGATGCCGGCACCCGTCTTCGGACAGCCTGTAGCCCAGGGCGACGATGTCCGGTTTGAATTCGATGATCCCTCCGACCACCTTCTCGATGGGGATCGCAGACCCCATGTATTCCATGGTATAGCCTTCTTTTCTCGCGATTTCACTGAAATTGTATATTCCCGCAGCATGGACACAGTTTCCAATGGCTGCGATCAAAATTCTTCTATCTTTCAATTTTTGCTCCTCTCATGAACTTCTTATAGTCGATATGCAGGTTGTCCACTGTCCTTCCTGTCTCCCTATAGTCCACTCCTGTTATTTCCTGTGCAAGGTCGATGATTGCGGACACATGGCGCATGTCGATGCCCATGTCCTTTCCCATACTCTCCAAAGGGACGAGTCCGCAGGGGATGTCTTCCTCCAAATACCTGTGGTGGAGGCTCACTGGAGCCATGATTCCCTCATAGGCCCTGTTGTTCTGGATAACGTCGTACAGGCTTTCGCCTTCGATGCCGTACGCGTTCCTCATCCAGCCGCTGACACTCTGGACCTCGTGATTCAGGGCATTCGCGACACTCATCCGTTCCATGTCCATCTTCTCCAGATAGGACGCGATGGATTTGCCTATCCCTTCCCTGTAGTACCTGAAAGGAAGTCCGGATTCAATCCATCCGACATTCAGCAGCATCGGCGCACAATGCAGGATCATCCCCACATTGCCGATGCTGGTCTCCACCATGCTCGGCGCCTTCACATAGAATCTCGACAGCGCCTCAGGCAGCCTGGCAAGGATCGGATCAAGGTCAACCCCCTCGAAAGAGGAGACCAGGACATCCTTCTTGGTCGCAATGATGTTGACATTCGTCGGGTTCACTTTCCTGCAGGTATAGATGATTGTCTGGGCTTCCAGGATCCTGACATCCTCATGGTTGTCATTCCGGACGAGCTCGTCCTTGAACTCGATGGCTCCGAATGTCCTCCCCGGATTCAGGATGACGATATGGTTCCTCGTCAGGTAAGGCGCCATGAGGCGCGAGATATCCCTGTGCGCGGAGGAAGGGGTGGTGACGAGGACGAGCCTCCTACCATACAGCGCCTTCTCCATGTCTGTCGTGACCAGGTGGATGGGGAAATATCCACTGATCTTTCCTGTACTCTCTATGCATGGGTTATGGAGCAGCTCCGCGACAGTCTCGCGGGACCTGTTCCAAAGGTTGATCTCATGGTCATGAAAAGCCAGATGTGCACTCATGGCAAGTCCAGAATGCCCTGCCCCGATAATTGCG